>CAKTQP010000002.1 GCA_934597165.1 uncultured Oscillospiraceae bacterium | reverse complement strand
CTGCTGATGATGATTTCCAATGGACATCCACTCCGTGTCATAGTGTACTGATTGAACAAGTACATTATGAACACTTAAAGACATCCTGTCAAGAGGGTCGGCCAAAAAAAGAGGCCGGGAGGCACCCATTTTCGGGTTCCTTCCGACCTCTATGATAGAACAGCTTCCGTTCTTTGGCAATCAACGCTTCGTAGAGTGGCTGTTTATTCCTTTTTCCCATTTCTGAAGTTCCAAGCGCCCACCGCGCACCCCAGCGCCCCCACCCCCATCAGGGCGGCGTAGCGCCAGAGGGTCAAAAAGGCGAAGATGCACCCGGAAACCAGCAGCAGACCTGCCGCCATCCATAACAATCTCACTGTCGTCTCGTTCATGCTCGTCTCTCCTTTTCCAACGCTTTCGCGTTGCCGTAGCTGATGGCAATATGGCAGGGCGCGAACAGCACCGCCAGGACCAGCAGGGGCAGGTTGGCCATCAAGATCCCCCGTTCCAAAAAGAGCAGCGAAGGCAAAATGGCCAGCGCCAGGGACTTGCGCACCGAATCTTCTTTCCAAAACACCAGCCAGCCCAACAGGTACAGCACCACCAGCACCACGCTGGCTGCCAGCTGCACCGTTTCGCCACCGTCGAACCAGTACCCGCGACAGAGCACCGGAATCCTCAAAACCATCAACAGAAAGCACCCAAACCGCCCCACCTGCTCAAGGCGTTCTACTGTGGGGTTGTGGTAACGGTTTTCAAAGCCGTCCGGGTGGGTGGCGGCGAACAGGATGTTCGGCACCAGCAGCGCCACCACAAATAACAGACCAAATCCATCCAACCAACTCATCTGTCTTCCTCCTTCTGCCGCAGCTTCCCCGACTTCACCAGCAGCATCATGGTCTGAAACTCGGTGGTGAGCATCTGCCCCAGCTGCTCCGGCGAGAAACGGCAGACCCGGGTGGCGCAGAGGGCGCCGATGCCAAAGGTGTAGATCCACACGTTCTCAAAGAGGGCGCGGGCGTCCTGGGCGTCCAGGCCGTAGTCCTGGCAGATGGCGCCAATGCACCGCTCCGCTGTCTCGCCCAGCTGACCGAACACGTCGTCAAAGGTGGCCGACTCTCCGTGCTCCTGCATGAACAGGAGCTGGTAGAGCTTGGGTTCCTGTAGACCGAAGGTGACCATTTGGATGCCTACCTGCTTGAACAGCGGTATCCCCGGCTCCCTCTGGGCAACGCGGGACTCAAAGCGCTCCATGGCCGCCTGACGCACCTCCGCCTGTAGCTCTTCCATGTTCTTGAACACCGTGAAGATCGGCCGCGCGGAACTGCCCAGCTGCTCTCCCACTTCCCGGGCGGTCAGGGCGTCCACCCCCTTTTGAGACACGACGGTCAGCGCCGCTTGGATGATTTCTTCCCTGGTAAATTTCGGTTTCGGGGGCATAGCCGATCCCTCCGTTTCTGTAGTGCACGTTTTGAATCAAACGTTTTCGATACAACTATTTTAGTCCTTTTCCTCCCGTGTGTCAATAGAGCTGACCGGCATTTCTATCTCCTCCAACCGCCCCAGCCAACGCTGAACGCACCCTCTCCGGAGCAGATACAGCAGCGCCCCATCGCAAAGCCGCTCCGCTCGCACTGCGCCCACCAACAGCGCCAGCACACAGCGGCCATCCAGCCCGGACACCTCCGCTTCCGCCATAGACTTCACGCCGGGCTTGATGTGGTGTTCCGCTAAAATCACGCGGTAGTCGTCCAACCCTAATTCCGGATGCTCCTTCGCAAACTGGAATACATCTATAATAAAAGCGTCCACCGCTTCCGTATAATCAACGAATGGCAACTCTATCGGCTGCTGCGCAGAACCATCGTGGGTTCTATCCAGCACCCAGCGGCCATAACGCCCCTGCGGCAGCTCATGCAGATACTTTGTCAGAACCTGAAACAAGCGTCTTCCTCCCTTTTCCCGCATTTTGTCTTTTCCCGTATTTTGTCTTATCGTATCAAATCCCGCCGCAGGATACAACCAAAAACCGCCCACGACATCCAAATTTTCACGGATGCCGCGAGCGGTTTTCCTATCCTGCGGACAGGAGGAACGACAAGATTATGCCTTCAATTTCCACCCAGCCGTTTCCTTTTTCCCGCCGATGAAGTCGGCGTAGATGCCGGGCTGTGCGATCAGTTCCTCGTGCTTGCCCTGCTGGACGATGTTGCCGGCGTCCAGCACCAGGATCTGGTCGGCGTTGCGGACGGTCTTGAGCCGGTGGGCGATCATGAGGATGGTCTTGTCCCGGGTCAGCGCTTCGATGGCCTGCTGGAGGCGATCCTCGTTCTCCGGGTCCACGTTGGCGGTGGCTTCGTCCAGGATGATGATGGGCGCGTCCTTGAGCATGGCACGGGCGATGGAAATGCGCTGCTTCTCGCCGCCAGAGAGGGAGGCGCCGCCTTCGCCGATAACGGTGTTGTAACCGTCGGGCAGGGCTTCGATGAAGTCGTCGCAGCAGGCTTTCTTCGCCGCCTCCACCACCTGTTCATGGGTGGCGTCCGGACAGCCGAACTTGATGTTATTTTCAATGGTATCCGCGAACAGATAGACGTTCTGGAATACCATGCTCATCTGGTCCATCAGGGATTCCAGGGTGTACTCCCGCACGTCGTGACCGCCGATGGTCACCTTGCCGCTGTCCACGTCCCAGAACCGTGCCACCAGGTTGCAGAAGGTGGTCTTGCCGGAGCCGGAGGGGCCGATGACGGCGGTGGTGGTCTTGTCCGGCAGGGTCACGGTGATGTCGTGGAGGATGGGCTTCTTCTCATAGGAAAAGCTCACGTGGTCGAACACGATGTCGTGGCTGTCCGGCGTGATGTCCTTGCCGTCCACGTCCATCTGAGGCATCTGCTCCGTCTCCTCCGTCCGGTCGATGGCCGCAGCGGCCAGGCGCAGCATGGAGACGCCCATACCGAAGAGCTTCACCTGACTGAAGACCAGGAAGGACACCACCAGGGTCATGAGGGCACTGGCCAGAGGCATGGCGCCGCTGTTCCAGAGCAGGATGGCGGCCAGCATCATGGCCACGCTGGCAATTTGCAGCACCGCCTCCTGAGCAGCGGTGTAGGGGGTCATGACCTGCTCCACCGCCAGGTTGCTCTTGCGGTTATACTCCAGAGCATCCTGCAATTTTTTGTCCCCCTTGCCGGTCAGGTTGAAGGACTTGATGACGCTCATGCCCTGCACCGTCTCCAGGACGGCTTCGATGAGGGCGGTCTGAGATTTCTGGGTGTCTTCGGCGATATCCACCGACTTTTTCTCCATAGCGGACACCACCCACAGGTACACGACGATGCCAGCCAGGGCGATGAGGCCGATGTGCCAGTCAAAGAACAGGATCATGACCACGAACACCACGGTGGTGATGAGGCCGCTGAGGATGTTCACCAGGATCATGGGCACCATGCTCTCGATGGAGCCGATGACGGTGGTGCAGACGCCGGACACCTGCCCCAGGCTGTTGGCGTTGAAGAAGCCCATGGGCACGCTCTTCATCCGGTCTGCGATGGCGATGCGGCGGTCGGCTGCCATGAAGTAACCTGCGTGGGTCTGGTACATTTTGGAGTTGCTGGAGGCGATGGCGCCGCCGAAGATGCTCACCAGCTCCAGGATCAGCGCCAGCCAAGCGGTCTTGCCCCCCTGTGCGCCGCTGGTCAGTGCCAGCACCACCAGGTAGATGGCGCCGATCTGGCACATTTGCAGGATCGCGTTGACAAAGCTGACTGCGACGGATTTGTTGATATTGGTTCTCTCGTTCCCGGCAAACTGCCAAATTTTTTTGAAGGTCTCGATCATTCTGCGTCACCATCCTTTGCACCCATATGGGCCTGCCACATTTCCTTGTACAGGGGACTGCTCTCCAACAGCTCCTGATGCTTGCCTTGGGCAGCGATGCGGCCGTCCTGTACTACGACGATATTGTCCGCGTCGGTGATGGTGGACAGTCGGTGGGCGATGACGATCACCGTCTTGTCTGCCACCAGCTTGGCCACCGCCTGCTGGATGATGGCCTCGTTCTCCGGGTCGATATAGGCGGTCGCCTCGTCCAGCACGATGATGGGCGCATCCTTGAGCATGGCGCGGGCGATGGCGATGCGCTGCCGCTCGCCGCCGGAGAGGTGTGCGCCGCCGCCGCCGACCAGGGTGTCATAGCCCTGCTCCAGGGTGCCGATGAAGCTGTCGCAGCCTGCGGCGTGAGCGGCTGCCTCCACCTCTGCGTCGGTGGCATCGCGGCGTCCCATGCGGATGTTCTCCCGGACGGTGTCGTCGAAGAGGTAGTTGTCCTGGGAGACAAAGGCTACCTGGTCGTAGAGCTGGGTCAGGGGGATGTCCTTCAGGTCGTGGCCGCCCATGGTGATGGAACCGCTCTTCACGTCCCAAAAACCGGTGATGAGCTTGGCCAGGGTGGATTTACCGGAGCCGGAGGGGCCTACCAGAGCGGTCATGCTGTTCTGGGGGATGGTCAGGCTCACGTGGTGCAAAATCTCCTCGTCGTCATGGTAGCCGAAGGAGACGTCCTGCACGGCAATATCGTGGTCGGAAAAGGTCACCGGCGCCTCGCTGTGCGCCTGTTCCTCCGCCTTCAAAATCTCATCCACCTGCTCCACCGTGGTCTTCACCTGCGCCAGGGTGTCCACAAAGTTGAAGGCGGCCACGATGGGGGCGGACATGCCCAAGGAGAGGATGATGACGGTGATGAAGGTCTCGATGGTCAGGGTACCGTGGAGGTAGAACACCCAGCCCAAGGGCAGCACGGTCAGCATCTGTGCCGGGAAGAAGGCGTAGGCCATGGACATCCCCAGCTGGCTGCGGCGCATCCAGTCAAAGTAATACTGAGCGTTGGCACGCACCTTGTCGGTCAGGCGGGCGTAGGACTTTTTGCCCTGGTTGAAGGCCTTGATGACCTCGATGCCGTGGATGTACTCAATCATGGCGCTGCTCATCTCATTGGTGGCCTGAACGGCACCGGCGAAATCCTTGGCGTAGCCGCCCATGACCATCATCATGAAGACGAAGGCGATGGGGAACACCACCAGGGACAGCAGAGCCAGCCGCCAATCCAGCACGAACAGGTAGATGAGGGTCAGCAGCGGTGCGGTGATGTTGGCGGTCATCTCCGGGAAGAGGTGCGCCAGGGTGGTCTCCATGCTGTCCACCTGATCGACGATGATCTGCTTGAGCTTGCCGCTGGAGGTGTCCATGACCGTGCCCAGGGGCAGCTTGGGCAGCTTGGCCAGCAGCTGCTGACGGATGGTCTTCAAAATCTGGAACGTGGCCTTGTGGGACAGCCCCAGGGCGCCGTTATAGAGCACCGTGCGCACCAGGTAGCCCCCCAGCGCCACCGCCAGCCAGACGCCATAGCTCCCCAGGGCGTGCTCCCCTGCCAGCAGCAGGAGGATGATCTGCGCTGCGGCAAAGTACGGGGCCATGCCGCAGACCACCCCGATCACAGCTAAGATGACCGCTGTGATGAGCTTGCCGTGCTGTTGCTCACCCAGCTCCCAGATTCGTCCGATTGCGCTTTGCTGTTTCATTTGAATTACCTCCTTCATCCTTGCGGTGCAACATCGCGCGTTAGTTCTCGCTAACTCTCTTCCAAAATAAGGGGTTTTAACCAATCCCCAAAATCTGATACCAACCAGCCGTATAAAAATCCCGCAGGGCGCCCATGTGCTCCAACGCCGTGTCCTCATCCGGGTCGTGGGCGATGACCTCGAAGACCCCTTTGAAGTAGGTGCTGGAGATGATGTGGACGAGCATATCATCCATGTCCCGGCACGCCCCCTTCTCCTCCTGCATCATCCGCACCAGCACGATGCCGGACTTGGTCTCCACCTCGGTCAGCCGCTCCACGTAGTCGGCGTACTGGGTGCCCTCGGCACAGCAGGCGATGAGCTTGAAGGCGTCGTAGTGGTTGTAGATGTAAGAGAACATATCGCTGGCCTTGATGTTGGCCACCTCGTCCAGCCCGGTGAGCTGTTCCTGCAGGCCGTTTTGGGAGTAGCCGGCGCTGTAGTCCCGATACCACTCGTAGAGGGCTTCCGCCGGTTCTGCCACCAGAGCCTGAAAGATGGCTTCCTTGCTGGCGTAATAGCGGTAGATGGCGCCGGTGGTAACGCCGATGGAGGCGGCGATGGCGCGCATGGAGGCTTTTTGAAACCCCTTGGCGAAAAATTCCCGTTTGCCAGCTTCTAATATCTCCGCCGCAAGGGCGTCGTTCACAGGCCGCATCTGCTCTCCTCCTCGCTTAAAATAACACCGTTATCCGATAACATCGTTATTTTACCCCTCGTTCCCCCGTTTGTCAATACGCCGCGACAAAAAATTTCTTCCCCCAAAAAAGCTCCGTCCGATCGGTCTAATCCAGTCCATTTGGGGCAGACAGGCGGGGCGGAGTATGCTATACTGCAAAGCAGTTAGCATTTTCTAACCAAGGAGCAGGATATGAACCACACCGACAGACAATTCCAAGCCCAGGAGGCAGTTTTGCTTGCCCGCAGTGACGGCTGTGGGGTCTGGCAGCTGCGCAACGAGACCGGCGAGGGGACGATGACCACCTATGAGGTCTTCCCCGGCGTCATGGTCTGCTTCAACGACTTTCATATGGAGCACTACCACTCCCAATATGTCCCCGACCGCCCCATGCTGGCCATCGACCACTGTCTGGAGGGGCGGATGGAGTACACCCTAGGCGACCACCGGGTGGGGTACACGGCGGCAGGATATTTGAAATTAGACCTCCGCCAGCAGCACACCGGCACCTTCCGCTTCCCCTCCTGCCACTACCACGGCCTCACCGTGGCCTTCGACCTGGAGGTGACTCGCGCTTCCCTGCCCCTGGAGGTCAAGGACTTCCCCGCCACCCCGGAGCACATCATCGCCCGGTGGGAGCTGGGACGGGACCCTCGTGTCCTCCACGGGGTGGAGCGCATCGAGCACATTTTTGGGGAGATGTACCGGGTGCCGGAGCACATCCGCATCCCCTACTTCAAGCTCAAGGTGCTGGAATTGCTGCTCTACCTGGACGCCATGACCATCCCCAAGTCCACGCCGGAGCAGCCGTATTTCTACAAGAGCCAGGTGGAGCAGGTCAAGGCGCTGAAACAGTTTTTGACCGAGCACGTGGGGGAGCATTTCACCCAAGAGGCGCTGTCCAAACGGTTCCAACTGCCGCTGACCTCCATGAAGACCTGTTTCCGCTCGGTCTACGGCGTTCCCATCGGCACGTGGCTGACCAACTACCGGATGAACCTGGCGGCGGAGCTGTTATTGCAGGAACGGGACGCCAGCGTGGCTGACATCGGCATCCGGGTGGGCTATGAAAACGCCGGGAAGTTTACGGCGGCGTTCAAACGGGTCATGCATCTCACTCCGTCAGAATATCGCAAAGAAAGAGGGCTGCAACATGAGATCTGAGAAGAAAAGCTGGACAAACGCGCTGTTCGCCTACGCTGAGGGGGAACGGAAACGGCTGGGGCTGTCCGTAGTCCTATCGGTGCTGAGCGTGACCCTGGGGCTGGTCCCCTTTTACTGTATGTACGCCCTCCTCTGCCGGTTTGTGGCAGGGACGGCGGGAGCAGCGGACGTCGTCCGGTGGTGCCTGCTGGCGCTGCTGGCCTATGTGGGCAAAATTTTGCTGTTCACCCTGTCTACCGGCGTCTCCCACTCCATGGCCTACACCATTTTGGAAGCATTACGTCTGCGGCTGGCAGACCGGTTCCTCCACGCGCCGCTGGGGGACGTGGAGGGCCACACCATCGGTGAGATCAAGACCATGATGGTGGACAAGATCGAAAACCTGGAGCCGCCTCTGGCTCACATGATCCCCGAGGGTGCCGGACACGTGGTGCTGCCCATCGTCAGCATCGCAGCGCTGGCCTGCATCGACTGGCGGCTGGCGCTGGCGTCCCTGGTGACCTTTCCTCTGTCTCTGCTGTGCATGGGGCTGACCTTCCAGATCAGCGGCAAGAACTTCACCAAATACGACCAATCCGCCAACTACATGAACAGCACCATCGTGGAGTACATCGAGGGCATCCAGGTCATCAAGGCCTTTGGCCGTGCCGGCGTCTCCTATGAGAAATACGCTGCCGCCATCCAGGATTTCCGCGCCTTCGTGGTCAAGTGGCTCACCAGCACCTTCGTCACCATGAAGCTCAGCTTCGCCCTCTTCCCCTCCACCCTCATCGGCACCCTGCCGGTAGCGCTGGCATTGGCCAACGGCGGCACCATCACCCCGCCGGAGGCGGCGCTGGCGGTGATGCTCTCCATCTCTATGGTGGGTTCTCTGGCCAAGCTGGAGGTGTTCTCAGAAAATATGCGGCAGGTGAAGTTCACGGTGGAACAGCTGGAGGAATTTCTGGAGCTGCCCGCCCTGCCGGCGCCTGCCCAGCGGGCGGATGTGTCCCGCACCGACGTGAAGCTCCACCAAGTGCGCTTCTCCTACACCGGCGACGCCCAGGACGAGGTGCTCCACGGCATCGACCTGACCCTGCCGGAAGGGAGTTTCACCGCGTTGGTGGGTCCCTCCGGCGGCGGGAAATCCACGGTGGCCAAGCTCATCGCCCGGTTCTGGGATGTCAGTGCCGGTTCCATCACCATCGGTGGTGTGGACGTGAAACAGATGCCCCTGTCCCAGCTGTCTGAGTACGTCAGCTTCGTGACCCAGGACAACTTCCTCTTCCGCTGCTCCCTGCTGGAGAACATCCGGCTGGGCAACCCCGACGCCACCGACGAGGAGGTCAAGGCGGCCGCCCGTGCCGCCCAGTGCGAGGAGTTCATCCAAAAGCTGCCTCAGGGCTATGACACCCCGGCCGGCGAGGCGGGCAAGCGGCTGTCCGGCGGGGAGAAACAGCGCATCGCCATCGCCCGGATGATGCTGAAGAACGCCCCCATCGTCATCCTGGACGAGGCCACCGCGTTCACCGATCCGGAAAACGAGGACAAAATTCAATGCAGCATCGCCGCTCTGACCCGGGGCAAGACCCTGCTGGTCATCGCCCACCGGCTGTCCACCATCCGAAATGCGGACAACATCGTGGTGCTGAAACAAGGCAACATCATCGCCCAGGGCACCCAGGAACAGCTGCTCCAAAGCTGCCCCCTATACCTGGAAATGTGGCAGGCGCATATCGGCGCAAAGAGCTGGGCGGTCTCGTCCACGGCAAAGGAGGCGTAAACGATGTTCAAAACGGTAAAGCGCATCATCAACTGGTGCGGCGCGTACAAAAAGCAGCTCTATCTGGGCTTTGTCATGACCTTTTTCTCCCACCTCTTTACCGCCATGCCCGTGGCGCTGGCGGCGTATACGGTAGGGCTGCTCATCGAGGCGCAGAACAGCGGGACGGCCTTCGACAGCAGCTGGATTTGGAAGAGCCTCATTCTTCAGGTCGTCCTGGTCTTCTTCCGCTTCCTCTTTGACTACCTGCGGGCACGGCTCCAGGAACCCATCAGCTATCAGCTCACCGCCCGCGACCGGCTGGCCATCGGCGACGCGCTGAAACGGGTGTCCCTAGGCTACTTCCAGCAGGTGAGCACAGGGCACATTTTAAGCTCCATCACCACCGGCCTGTCCACCTTGGAAGGCATGGGCATCCGGATGATCGACAACTTTGTGGGGGGATACTTGAACTTTCTGGTCATCTTCCTCTGCCTGGCCCTGTGCAGTCCCCTGACGGCACTGATCGCGCTGGCTGCGGCGGCGCTGTCCTTCTGCTGTCTGCTCCTCATCTCCCACTACAGTCGGGTGAACGCCCCGGTGGAGGCGCGGGCCAACCAGGACATGACTGGTGCAGTGCTGGAATACGCCCGTGGGCTGGCTGTGGTGAAGTCCTTTGGCAAGAGCGGCGCGGCTATGGAGTCGGTGACCCGGGCCATTGGGGACAGTAAACGCATCCACCTGAAAATTGAGTGGGGCTATCTCCCCGGCAACGCCCTGCACCTACTGGCGCTGAAATGCGGCAGCGTGGGGCTGGCGCTGGCGGCTGGGCTGATGTGCCTGACTGGTGAGATGGGGTTTTCGGTGATGCTGATGTTCGTGTTCTTCTCCTTCAGCATCTTTGCCAGCCTGGAACCCATCAGCGACAGCGCCCACACCCTGGGCGTCATCGACGACGCCATGAACCAGCTGGACGCCCTGCAGGGAGAGCACTTCATCGATGCCGACGGTAAGGATGTGCCGCTGGCGCACTACGACATCACCTTCCAAAACGTGACCTTCGGCTACGACAGCCGCCCGGTGCTGCAGGACGTGAGCTTCACCATCCCGGAGCGCACCTCCACCGCCATCGTCGGCCCCTCCGGCTCCGGCAAGACCACCATTTGCAGCTTGCTGGCCCGGTTCTACGACCCCCAAGCCGGCAGCATCACCGTGGGTGGGCACGACCTGCGGGAGTTCACCTGTGACAGCCTGCTGTCCAACCTGTCCATGGTGTTCCAGAACGTGTATCTCTTCCACGACACCATCCGCGCCAACCTCTGCTTTGGCAAGCCGGACGCCACGGAGGAGGAGATGATCGACGCAGCGAAAAAGGCGCGCTGCCACGACTTCATCATGGCGCTGCCCACCGGCTACGACACCGTGGTGGGCGAAGGCGGCGGCACCCTCTCCGGAGGCGAGCGGCAGCGTATCTCCATCGCCCGTGCCATCTTGAAGGATGCGCCCATCATCATCCTGGACGAGGCCACCGCCAGCATCGACCCGGAGAACGAACACCTCATCCAACAGGCCATCTCCGAGCTGACCCGCGGCAAGACCATCATCACCATCGCCCACCGCCTGGCCACCATCCAGAACGCCGACCAGATCCTGGTGGTGGAGGACGGCCGCATCGCAGAGCACGGTACCCACGCGGAGCTGATGCAGCAGGACGGTCTCTACCGGCGCTTCACTCAAATCCGCCAGCAGACGGAGGGCTGGCGGATCGCAGCGGAGGGGTAGAGGCGTTCCCTTTGCCTGGCAAGTGGTTTTCTGCATACAAAAAGCACGATGCGTTTTCGCATCGTGCTTTTTTATTCCGTCTGATGAGTCACTCATTGTTGTAATACACATCATCATAGACTTTCTGCGCTTCCCTGCCAAACGCATTATAGTCGTCATAGTGCGGGGGCGCAAAGCCTTTTTCGTCGATCAGATCATAGAGAGGCAGCAGGATGTCATTACACCTCTCCGCCTCCAAAACTTGGGGCAGATATTTCTTTAGAAACTGATAGGACGCTTCGCTCATCTTCAGCATATATACATCACTCCTTGTTTTTATTTTTGGGCGAGCAGTTCATCGTACAGCGCATACAGCGCCCGTCCGTAGTCATTCACTTCTTGCTGGTCAACGGTCATGCCAGCGAGGGAAATCTCTTCGTTCAGCAGGATCAGGAGTTCGCGAAGAGAATCGATCTCCACCACGCAGCGCGCTTCGTGAAGCCGGATGTGTCCATCCAGCTCCGTCAGATCGACCTTTTGCAGCGTTGCGAAATTTTCTGAGCTTAAGGAATAGCGTTTCATTGGAACACCTCATTAAAAATGAAAATGCTGCCGATTCTGCTAGGGAATGGGCAGCATTTGGTGGTGGAGGCGACGGGAGTTGAACCCGTGTCCGAAAATGTATCCGTAGAGACTTCTCCGAGCGCAGTCACTTCTTTACATTCCCTTTCCTGTGCGTGAAGCGACACACTCACAGGATCAGTAGCTTCATAAGATCATGGCGCCGGCAAAGCTTATGGCGCTCACGTTTACCACTAAAGGCATCACCCCGCCCGGTCCGTGGTCCTCCCGGGGTCGGCGTCCGCGCGCGAATGGGCGGAAGTCAACTGCTTAATTAAGCAGCGACAGCAACGTAATTATCGTTGTTCTTTAATTTATAAGTGCCCATTGGTAAGCGGCTAGGCTCCGCTGCTCGCTATCTCCAGTTCAGCATCCCCGTCGAAACCGGTACGCCCCCAGGAGGTCTGCCCCAGAGCGTTTGGGGCAGACTGCTTTTGAGATACAGGTAAAAACAAAATGAGAAACGGAATCACTTCCGATCACAAACTTACATTTTGGCAGGTTCCGGATAGTCCACGCCGAAGGTGTCCACGGTGACCTTTGCCATGCGCTGGTCGTCATAGGGCTTGTCGTTGCGATCCCGTCTTGCCTTGACGATCTCGTCGACCACGTCCATGCCTTCGATGACCTTACCGAAGCCGGCATAAGAGCCGTCCAGGTAGGAGGCGGGGGCGACCATGACGAAGAACTGGCTGCCGGCGCTGTTGGGCATATTGGTACGAGCCATGGACAAGACGCCGCGGTCGTGCTTCAGGTCGTTCTTGAAGCCGTTCATAGCAAACTCACCGCCGATGCAGTAGCCGGGGCCGCCGATGCCGATGCCCTGGGGGTCGCCGCCCTGGATCATGAAGCCAGGGATGACGCGATGGAAGATGATGCCATCATAGAAACCCTTGTTCACCAGGGAGATAAAGTTGTTGACGGTATTGGGGGCGATCTCAGGATACAGCTCCGCCTTAAATACCTTACCGTTTTCCATTTCAAAGGTCACCATAGGATTCTGTGCCATTTGGAAGTTCCTCCTTTATATTTTCCACGCAAACTGCGCATAATGGCAGTATCAGCCTCTGCCATAAGATTTCATCGTCCGATCCATCTCCCGCTTGGCACTCCGCTCGGCAGCAGCTTCCCGCTTGTCGTAGAGCTTCTTGCCCTTGGCCAGGCCGATCTCCACCTTGACCTTGGAGTTCTTGAAGTAGAGGGAGAGGGGGATGAGGGCGTAACCGTCCTGCTTGATGCGGCCGTACAGGCGCAGGATCTCCCGTTTGTGCATCAGCAGCCGCCGGTCGCGCCGCGGCTCCCGGTTGAACACGTTGCCCTTCTCGTAGGGGGAGATGTGCATGGCGTACACGAACAGCTCGCCGTTCTTCACCTGGCAGAAGGAGTCCTTCAAGTTGACCTTGCCCGCCCGGATGGATTTCACCTCGGTGCCGCACAGCTCAATGCCAGCCTCAAACCGTTCTTCGATGAAGTAGTTATGAAAGGCGGAACGATTTTTTGCGATGATCTTGATTCCCTTTTGTATCGGCATCCTTCCGCCTCCTCTCGTCTGTAGTAACACCTAATTATAGATAAGTATACCACATCTGTCAAGGGTGTAAACACCCCCAAAGCCCCTTCACTCCCGTTTCCGACAAAATCAGCGCTCCCTCCCGCTCCGCTTGGTACTGGTCACAGCGGGAGACCACCTGGCCGAACTCGCTCAAAACGGCGGCAGCACCGGGGTCGGAGACGGTCAGGATGTACGCCCCCTCCCAGAAGCCCAACCGACCCTCCACCGGCTCCGGCAGGGCAGCCAGGGCATCCAGGAGGGTGTCCAGACCGGCAAACGAGAGGGTCTGCCCCGCCTGTTCCCTCAGGTGCAGCAGCATCATGGCGCTGCCGCTGTCGGCATAGGCTTCGATCTCCCGCATATCCTGCCAGGGTATCCCGCTCTTCCGGCACGCCTCCCGGGTCAGGCGCAGCACATCTCCCAATTCCAGGGTCTGCGCATCCATATTTCGTCGATCCAACTCCGCTGCGTTAGCAAAAACTAACACCGCGTTGGCTCCGATCATCTGAATCTCCAATTTTTGTATCCTCCTATGGTGTGAACTGCACATTCTTGTTATACATTATATACAGTTCTCACCGGTCTGGACAGCAGTAATTTTTGCTGCTTTTACGATTCTTTTCCTTTGGGCGAAAATGACTCATTTTTCTGGATTCCTTTCAATTTTTTGCTTTAATTTTATGTCGCTCTGTGCTATACTTATGCGCAGTAGAATGCGCTTTTTTCCCGGAGCAGATACACCGATGCTCCCCCGCCGCTTCTACCACGTTTATTCCTGTTCACCCCTGTGAACGCATCTCATCAACTCAACGTTCACTCGTTACCAAAGAAGGTGTCATCTTGCAAAAGTATGTAATTCACGGCGGACATCCCCTGTTCGGCGAAATTGAGATCAGCGGCGCAAAGAACGCTGCTGTGGCCATCATCCCCGCCGCCCTCCTGGTGGATGGCTGCTGCCGTATTGAAAATATTCCTCAGATCAGCGACGTCACCGTAGTCATGGAGATCCTCCAGGAGCTGGGTGCCGATGTCCGTACCATCAACAAGAACACATTTGAAATTGACTGCCGTCACATTCGCAGCTGCCGGGTCCCCGACGAACTGGCACGGAGAATGCGCGCCTCCTATTACCTCATCGGCGCTCTGCTGGGTCGATTTGGCGAGGCGCAGGTCTCCATGCCCGGTGGCTGTGACCTGGGTGTGCGTCCCATCGACCTGCACCTGAAGAGCTTCAAGGCGCTGGGCGCTGAAATCGACCTTCAGGGCGGGTTTGTTTATGCCCAGGCGCCGGGAGATCGGCTCACCGGGGCCACCATCTATATGGATCAGGTCTCGGTGGGCGCCACCATCAACGCCATCCTGGCCAGCGTCCTGGCCGACGGCCTGACCGTCATCGAGAATGCCGCTAAGGAACCACATATTGTGGACGTGGCCAACTTCCTCAACTCTATGGGCGCCAACATCATGGGCGCCGGCACCGACGTCATCAAGATCCACGGCGTGGAATCCCTCCACGGCGGCTCCTATTCCATCATCCCCGACCAGATCGAGGCGGGCACCTATATGGCCGCCGTGGCCGCCACCGGCGGCAGTGTCCTCATCCGCAACATCATCCCCAAGCACATGGACTGTATCACTGCCAAGCTGGTGGAGATGGGCATTGAGATCGAGGAGCAGGGCGACTCCATCCGGGTCACCCGCAACCAGGACATCCAGCGCACCAACATCAAGACCATGCCCTATCCCGGCTTCCCCACCGATATGCAGCCTCAGATGGCAGCTGTTCTGTGTCTCGCTAACGGCGGCACCAGCATCATCAACGAGGGCATCTGGGAGAACCGGTTCCGCTATGTGGATGAGTTCAAGCGCATGGGCGCAGCCATCCAGGTGGACGGCAAGATTGCTGTCATCGAAGGGGTCGGTCACCTGACCGGCGCGCCCCTCCGTGCCTGTGACCTCCGGGCTGGCGCTGCCATGGTCATCGCTGGTCTCGCCGCCTCCGGCACCACCGAGATCTCCTGTATCCACTTCATCGAACGTGGCTACGAGAACCTGGTGGGCAAGCTGAGAGGGGTCGGCGCTGACATCCAGATCGTCAACCAGGCCGACGACGAAGCCGCCCAGGACGTGGGCTGAGCGCCTGCGTATAACTGATATTACGTGAACCGAGGCGGCAGCAGTTTGCTGCCGCCTTCTTGCTCGATTCCGCATAAGGAGGAAGCCACCCTTGCATTTGCGCGCATTCGCCAGCAGCTCCCGTGGGAACTGCTCGCTGCTCTACAACCAAGACACTGCCCTGCTGGTGGACGCCGGCATCTCCTGCCGAAAGATCAAACAGCGTCTCCAGACCGCGGGGCTGACGCCGGAGGATCTGTCCGGCATCTTGATCACCCACGAACACACCGACCACATCGCGGGACTGTCCGTCCTGCTGAAAAATTACGACATCCCCCTCTACGCCACTCCAGGCACCGCCCTGGTGCTGGCTCGGAAGATCCCCCACGCCCGGGAGCTGCTCCGACCCTTACCGGCGGGCAGTCAGTTCCAGGTGGGGAGCTTGGCCGTCCAGTCCTTCTCCACCTCCCACGACGCCGCGGACAGCGTGGGGTATCGGCTGACCAGCGGCGGACACTCCGCCGTCATCGCCACCGACCTGGGGCGGGTGACCAGCCTGGTCATGGACGCCGCCTTTGGGGCGGATTTAGCTCTCATCGAGGCCAACCACGACGTGGACTGGCTCCGGGACGGCCCTTATCCTTACGCCTTGCAAAACCGCATTTTGGGCGACCGTGGGCACCTGTCCAACGAGGCCAGCGCGGAATTTGCCGTCTCCCTGGCCGCTGCGGGGACTCACACCCTGCTGCTGGCTCACCTCAGCCCGGAGAACAACACACCGGAGCGGGCGCGGACGGTGGTGCAGGGGGCGCTGGAACGGGCGCATCTGCGGCCGGAGGTGGATGTGCTGCCGCGGGACGAGTGTTCCCTGTGCTATGAAGTGTAAGGGAGGAAGCTGAAACTATGCTGAATATCACCGTCCTCTGTGTAGGCAAATTGAAAGAATCTTTCTACATAGCCGCCGTGCGGGAGTACGAGAAGCGCCTGAAGGGCTATTGCAAGCTGACCCTGCTGGAGCTGCCGGAGGAAAAGCTGCCCAACGCCCCCTCTCAGGCGCAGATCAACGCCGCACTGGAAAAGGAGGCACAGGCCATCTTTTCCAAGCTCCCCAAGCGGGCGACCCTAGTGGCGTTGTGCATTGAGGGGAAGGAGCTATCCAGTGAACAGCTGGCCCAAAAGTTCCAGCAGTGGGCCACCTCTGGCGTCTCCGCCATCGCCCTGGTCATCGGCAGCTCCTACGGCCTGCATCCGTCGGTGAAGGGGCAGGCGGCCCTGCGCCTGTCCATGTCCTCCATGACCTTCCCCCATCACCTGGCGCGGGTGATGCTGCTGGAGCAGGTGTATCGGGCGTTTAAGATCAATGAAGGTTCCCTGTATCATAAATAGAGACCCATGACATCATCTGGAATTCGGAGGTATTGTTATGTCTTATCTGGAAACGTATCAGGAATGGCTCCACAGCCCCGCCCTCTCCTCTGCGGAAAAGGCCGAGCTGGAATCCATCGCCAACGACCCCAAGGAGATCGAGAGCCGCTTCTTTGACCAGCTCTCCTTCGGCACCGCCGGTCTGCGGGGCACCATGTGTACCGGCCTGCATCAAATGAACGTCCACGTCATCCGTCACACCACCCAGGCGTTCGCCGAAGTGGTCAAGGCGGAAGGGGCTACCGCCTGCGCAAAGGGCGTTGCCGTATGCTTTGACTGCCGGAACCACTCTGCGGAATTTGCCCAGGAGGCCGCCTGCGTCATGGCCGCCAACGGCATCCAGGTGCGGCTGTTCGAGGCCATGCGCCCCACGCCGGAGCTGTCCTTCGCCATCCGCAAGTACGGCTGTCAGGCAGGCATCAACGTGACCGCCTCCCACAACCCCAAGGAGTACAACGGCTACAAGGTGTACTGGGAGGACGGCGCCCAGCTGCCCCCCAAGCACGCCGACGCCATTGCCGCCAAGATGAAGGAGCTGGACGTGTTCGGCTGCGTCCAGCGGATGGACTATGACCAGGCGGTGGCCGAGGGTCGTATTGTCCTAATGGGCAAGGAGACCGACGAAGCGTTCCTGGGCGAAGTGCTGAACATGGTCAACGACCGCGCCTGCGTGGCTCAGGTGGCCGACCGGTTCTCCCTGGTCTACACCCCCTTCCACGGCACCGGCTACCAGCTCATCCCGGAAGCCCTGAAGCGGCTGGGCATGAAGCACGTGCTCTGCGTGCCGGAGCAGATGGTCATCGACGGCAACTTCCCCACCGTGGTCTCCCCCAACCCAGAGAATCCGGAAGGGTTCGCCCTGGCGGTGGAGCTGGCCAAAAAGAACCGCTGTGACCTCATTGTGGGCAGCGACCCGGACGCCGACCGGGTGGGTGTGATGGTGCGCAATGCCCAGGGTGAGTACGAAGTCCTCTCCGGCAACCAGACCGGTGTGCTGCTGCTGGACTACCTCATCGGCGCGAAAAAGCGTGCTGGCACGCTGGGCGAGGACGCCTACGCTCTGACCACCATCGTCTCCACCCAGATGGTGGACAAGATCTGCGCCGTCAACCACATCCACACCGCCCGCACCTTCACCGGCTTCAAGTTCCTGGCGGAGAAGAAGGACGCTCTGGAAGCCGCCGGTGAGGGCAAGGTGTTCTTCGCCTTTGAGGAATCCTTCGGCTATATGCTGGGCGACTACGTCCGGGACAAGGACGCCGTGACCGCCATCGTGCTCATCGCCGAGATGGCCGCCTGGTACGCCAGCCAGGACAAGACCCTCTACGATGCCCTCCAGGACTGCTATGCCAAGTACGGCCATTATGGCGAGTCCACCATCAACCTGGTCATGCCCGGCCTGGACGGGATGCGGGACATGGCTGCCATCATGGAGCAGCTGCACAAGGCGCCCCTGACCGACGTGGCTGGCACCACTGTGGTGGCCCAGAAGGACTATCAGACCGGCACCGTCACCAACCCGGCCACCGGCGCAGCCACCCCCATGGAGTTGAAGGACTCCAACGTGGTGGCCTACGATCTGGCCGACGGCACCACCTTCATCATCCGCCCCTCCGGCACCGAACCGAAGATCAAGGTGTACGTGCTGGCCCACGGCGGGAGCCAGGCGGAATGTGACGAAAAGCTGGCCAAGTACACCTCCTTCGCCGACGTCATCAAGACCATGGCATAACCCAGAAACACAGCAAGCGGAGCGCAAAGGCGCTCCGCTTTTGGTAGAGGAATCGTAATGGAAGAGAACACAAAAAACCAAGATTTTCTGGGCACGGAACCGGTAGGCAGGCTGCTCTTCAAACTGGCGCTGCCAGCCATCGCCGCCCAGGTCATCAACGTGCTGTACAACATCGTGGATCGGGTCTATCTGGGACACATGAAGGACGTAGGCGGCCTAGCGCTGACCGGTGTGGGGGTATGCTCCCCCATCATCCTGATCATCTCCGCCTTTGCCGCTTTGGTGGCGATGGGTGGTGCGCCGCTGGCGTCCATCGAACTGGGCAAGCAGAACCGGGCGGGTGCCGAACGCATCATGGGCAGCTGTTTCGCCCTGCAAGTGATGCTGTCCCTGGTGCTGACAGCGGTGTGCCTGATCTGGAACGAGCCGCTGCTGTTGCTGTTCGGCGCCAGTGAAAACACCATCCCCTACGCCACCCAGTACATCAACGTCTACGCCCTGGGCACCATCTTCGTCCAGCTCACCCTGGGCATGAACGCTTTCATCTCCGCCCAAGGCTTTGCCAAGACCAGTATGCTCACCACCCTCATCGGTGCGGTCTGCAACATCATCCTAGACCCCATCTTCATCTTCGCCTGTGACATGGGCGTCCGCGGAGCGGCGCTGGCTACGGTTCTCTCCCAGGCGGTCAGCTGTATGTGGGTGCTGGTGTTTCTGCACTCCGAAAAATCCGGCCTGCGGCTGTCTGCTGGCACCATCCGGTTCCGGCGGGAGCTGCTGTCCTGTATGGCGTTGGGGGTCGCGCCCTTCATCATGCAGGCCAGCGAGAGCGTCATCTCCATCTGCTTCAACTCCTCCCTGCTGAAATACGGCGGGGACGTGGCGGTGGGGGCTATGACCATCCTATCCACCGTGTTCCAATTCGCTATGCTGCCCATTCAGGGACTGTCCCAGGGGGCGCAGCCCATTTCGGGCTACAACTTCGGCGCAAGGAACGGGGCGCGGGTGAAGAAGACCTTCCAACTGCTCCTGCTCTGCGCCTGCGTCTATGCCACGGTGCTGTGGGGCACCATTGAGCTGTTCCCCCAGGTCTACGCCGCTCTGTTCACCAGCGATGCCGCTATTGTCCGCTACACCAAGGTGGTCTTGCGCATCTACGCCGGAGCCATGTGCCTGATGGGGGTGCAGATCGCCTGTCAGATGACCTTCATCTCCATGGGCAACGCCAAGGCGTCGGTCTTTTTGGCGGTGTTCCGGAAGTTCATCCTGCTCATCCCCCTCATCTACCTCCTGCCCGCCCTCCTGCCGGACAAGGCCATTGCGGTCTACCTGGCAGAACCCATCGCGGACACCATCGCCGTGCTCTGCACTGTCCTGCTCTTCCGCCATGAATTCAAAAAAGCCCTGCAAGCCATCAGCGAGCCGCTCCAAGAGGAGCGCTCCTGACCCTGCAAGGCAACCGAACACCGAAAGGGAACAAGTTTTATGGATCTCTGTAATATCAATCAAATCAAAGGGCTATTACGCCGTCACGGCTTCCGTTTTTCCAAGTCCATGGGGCAGAATTTCCTCATCAACCCGGACATCCCCTACAACATCGCCGAAGCGTCCGGCGCAGACGAGACCTGCGGCGTCCTGGAGATCGGCCCCGGCATCGGCCCGCTCACCCAGCAGCTGGCACAGCGTGCCGGTCGTGTGGTGGCCGTCGAACTGGACACCGCTCTGCTGCCCATCCTGCAGGAGACCCTGGCGGAGTACGACAACGTGACCATCCGACACGGGGACATCTTGAAGCAGAACCTGCCGGAGCTGGTGGCGGAGTTTTTCGACGGCCTGACCCCCATGGTCTGCGCCAACCTGCCCTACAACATCACCACGCCGGTGCTGACTGCGCTGCTGGAGTCCCAGCAGTTTTCCGCCATCACGGTGATGATCCAGCGGGAGGTGGCCAAGCGCATCTGCGCCCAGCCGGGGACGTCGGACTATGGGGCGTTCTCTATTTACTGTCAGTATCACGCTCAGTGTGAACTGCTTTTCGAGGTGCCGCCGGACTGTTTTATCCCAGCCCCCAAGGTCACCTCGGCAGTCATCCAGCTCACCCCCACCCAACAGCCGCCGGTGGCAGTCAGCGACGAAGGGTTCTTTTTCCGGGTGGTCCGTGCCGCCTTCTCCATGCGGCGCAAGACCTTGGCAAACGGTCTGGCCAACGGGTTCAGCGGTCAGCTGACCAAGGGGGAGATCACGGAGCTCATTCAATCCTGCGGCTTCGCCCCCACCGTGCGGGGGGAACAGCTGGGGCTGGCGGAGTTCGCCCGGCTGGCGGACGCCATTCAGGGGGCGCTGGGCTGATGGTCAGTCCTCCATCACGTGGTCAAAGGCAATTTCAAACAGCGTTTTAATGTGGTCGTCGGCCAGGGAGTAGTACACTACCTTCCCTGCCCGGCGATTTTTCACCATACGGGCGTGTTTCAAAATGCGCAGCTGGTGGGAGATGGCGGACTGGGACATATTGAGCAGGCAACTCAGGTCGCAGACGCACAGCTCGGAGACGGTGAGGGCGCAGATGATGCGGGCGCGGGTGGAGTCGCCAAAGACCTTGAACAGCTCCGCCACCTCATAGATGGGGTCCTCGTCCCGCATATTCTCCCGCACCTTGGCCACCACGTCCTGGTGGATCATGTTGGCCTCGCACACTTCGGAATGCATATAATCTTTCACATCTTTCATGGGGTTGTCCTTTCTGGGTCATGTCCCTCTCCTGCGGACAACAGGGGGGCAAAAAAGCCCCGGCGGGGACGCCGCCTCGCCGGAGCTGGATGGATGGGGTGGGTTAGATCTTGTTGTTGGAGCCGAGCACGTGGACCAGCTTATGAGCCACCATGTCCTTGACCGCCTGGCGGGCAGGCTTCAGGTACTGACGGGGGTCGAAGTGGTCGGGATGCTCTGCCATATACTGGCGGATGGTAGCGGTCATGGCCAGACGGATGTCGGAGTCGATGTTGATCTTGCACACAGCCATGCTGGCTGCCTTGCGCAGCTGATCTTCGGGCACGCCGATGGCACCGGGCATATTGCCGCCGTACTTGTTGACGATGTTCACGAATTCCTGCGGCACGGAGGAAGAGCCGTGGAGGACGATGGGGAAGCCGGGCAGGCACTGAGAGACCTCTTCTAGGATGTCGAAGCGCAGCTTAGGATCGGTGCCGGGCTTGAACTTATAAGCGCCGTGAGAGGTGCCGATGGCGATGGCCAGGGAGTCACAGCCGGTGCGTTCCACGAACTCCTGCACGTCCTCGGGACGGGTGTAGGAGGAGTCCTCTGCGGAGACGTTCACGTCGTCCTCGATGCCAGCCAGGGTGCCCAGCTCGGCTTCGACCACTACGCCGTGGTCATGGGCGTACTCGACGACCTTCTTGGACAGGGCGATGTTCTCCTCAAAGGACAGAGAGGAGCCGTCGATCATGACGGAGGTGAAACCGCCGTCGATGCAGGCCTTGCAGGTCTCGAAGTCGGGGCCGTGATCCAGGTGCAGCGCGATGGGCAGGTCGGGATTTTCGATGATGGCCGCTTCCACCAGCTTCACCAGGTAGGTGTGGTTGGCGTAGGCGCGGGCGCCCTTGGACACCTGGAGGATGACAGGAGACTTCTGCTCGCTGCAGGCTTCGGTGATGCCCTGGACGATCTCCATATTATTGACATTGAAAGCACCGATGGCGTAACCGCCGGCATAGGCTTTCTGGAACATTTCCGTGGTAGTGACTAATGGCATATTTGTCAACTCCTTCTCAGATTTACACGTTCAGTTTAGCAGAGCTGATTGAAAATTGCAAGGTCGTGTGTTATAATTTACCTGACTTTTAGGGCAAGCTAACCCAACAACATTTGTCCTTGGTGTTTTTTAGGAGGAACAACATGAGCGAATTAAAAGGTGCAATGATCATTGGCCAGTCTGGCGGCCCCACTGCCGTCATCAACGCCAGCGCATACGGCGCCATCCGCGCCGGTCTGGATGCGGACTGCATCACCAAAGTCTATGGCGCGTCCCATGGCATCGTGGGCGTCCTGAACGATGAGCTGTTCGTGATGGACGAGGAGGATCCGGCAGAGCTGGAGCTCCTCAAGTACACCCCGTCCTCTGCCCTGGGCAGCTGCCGGTACAAGATCGCCGACCCGGACGTGGATGACACCGATTACAAGCGCATCCTGGAGATTTTTAAGAAGTACGACGTCCGCTACTTCTTCTACAACGGCGGCAACGACTCCATGGACACCTGCAACAAGATTTCCAAGTATATGCAGAAAGTGGGCTATCCCTGCCGGATCATGGGCATCCCCAAGACCATCGACAACGACCTGTTCGGCACCGACCACTGCCCCGGTTTCCCCTCTGCTGCCAAATATATTGCCACTTCTATCTCCGAAGTATACCTGGACTCCCACGTGTACGACAAGGGACAGATCACCATCATCGAGATCATGGGCCGTCACGCCGGCTGGCTGGCAGGTGCTGCCGCTCTGGCGAAGCTCACCGGCTGCGGGCCTGATCTGATCTATCTGCCGGAAGTGGACTTCAACATGGAGGAATTCCTGGCCGACGTCAGCGACATCTATGCCAAGAACAAGAACTGCATCGTGGCCGTCTCCGAGGGCATCCACTACCCCGACGGCACCTTCGTTTCCGAAGCCAAGACCTCTGCCACCGACGGCTTTGGTCACGCTCAGCTGGGCGGTCTGGCTGCGCTGTTGGCCAACGTGGTCAAGGAGAAGACCGGCGCAAAGGTGCGTGGCATTGAACTGTCCCTGCTCCAGCGCTGTGGTTCTCACGTGGCTTCTGGCACTGACATCGAAGAGTCCTACCGGGCGGGCAAGACCGCTGTGGAAGCGGCAGTCTCCGGCGTCACCGACAAGATGGTGGCCTTCGAGTGTACCCGCACCGAGGACGGCGGCTATCGCTGCGACACCAAGCTGCTGGATCTCAGCTCTGTGGCCAACTATGAAAAGAAGGTTCCGGTGGAGTGGATTAACGAGCGGGGCAACAACATCTCCGACGAGTTCATCCGCTACGCCCTGCCCCTCATCCAGGGTGAGACCGGCATGGTCAAGGAGAACGGCCTGCCGCGCTTTGCAAAACTGAAGAAAGTCCGGGCATAACCGGTTTCGTCCCCTGCCCTGGGACGCTGCGACATGAAGCAACCTCCAATCGCAGGAACTGCATCCGCGATTGGAGGTTTTCTTCTGCCCATCAGGCGATGGGTCGTATCACTCGCCCCAGAACAGACGGAGTGCGTTCTTCCACTTAATTTTTTCCACGTCCTCTTCCGGCAGACCCAGGGATTCCAGCATCCCCACCGCTTCGCCCGGCGTCCACCAGGGGGAGTCGGTGCCGAACATGATCTTGTCCGCGCCGTGGTTCTCGATGATGCGCTTATACTGCTCCGGCGTGATGTCCTCACAGACGGAGGCGGTGTCCATCATCACCGGGGTGCCCACCAGATACCGCTCGGCGTCATCCCAGTAGCCGTAGCTGCCCATGTGGGCGCAGATGATGTTCTCGCCGGACACCTCCTGGAGCACGTGGTGCAGCCGTTCCGGGGTGCAGTGCTGGGGAGCTTCCTGGCCGAAGTCCACGCCGGAGTGGAGGGTGACGTACAGACCCAGCGCTTCCGCCTTTTTCAGCACGGCGATGGACTCCTTGCAGTCGATGTAGAAGTCCTGATAGTCCGCATGGAGCTTGATGCCCCGGATGCCCTGTTCCACCAGCCCTTCCAGCACCCGGTCATAGTCGGGCTGCATGGGGTGGACACTGCCGAAGGAGCGAACGTCGTCGCTGTCGATGGAGGCGGCGAACTGGTTGATGGACTCGCTCTGCTTGACCGTGGTAGCGATGGGCAGGACGACGCATTTATCTACGCCGAACTCCTTCATGGACTGCCGCAGGCCGTCTATGGTGCCGTCGGTGTGGGCGTAATAGGGCTTGTGCTGAACCCGCAAAAAGCCTTTCTCCAGGACCTTGATGGTCTTGGGGGCGATCTTGCTGGGGAAAATGTGGGTATGGACGTCAATTAACATGGGGACACTTCCTTTTTCAACAAAATTTTTCTTCCGTTATTATAGATACTGGTTCATTATACCGGATTTACACGGATTTGTCGATGAATTTCATCACCGTTTTGCATTGGATACATAGAATACACAGAAACAACAGAATCCAAAGATAGATAGGAGGAGCATTACGCTCCGCGTCAGAGAAAAAGGTGTGCCACCTTTCTCTCTGAGGTTGCAGGCAAAATAGGACTCGATTGCTGCGCAACAGTCGCCCTATCCTGCCTGAGAAGCGTTCTTTCCGACGTACACGCCGCCGGAAAGAACGAGATTGCATTTTATTCCGTCCCCTTCCGGTGACGGAACTCTGTGAGACTTTCATAGGAATAATAGAATCCAAAGATAGATAGGAGGAGCATTGTGATCTATCAGAACATTTTAGAGTGCGTGGGGCACACCCCCATGGTACGCCTGACCCGTATGGTGGGCGAGGACTCCGCCCAGGTGCTGGTGAAGTACGAGGGCTTGAACGTGGGTGGTTCCATCAAGACCCGCACCGCTTTGAACATGATCAACCAGGCGGAGAAGGAGGGCCTCATCGGCCCCGACTCCATCATCGTCGAGCCCACCAGCGGCAACCAGGGCATCGGCCTGGCACTGGTGGGGGCAGTCCGGGGGTATCACACCATCCTGGTCATGCCGGACTCGGTGAGCGAAGAGCGCAAGAAGCTCATGGAGCACTACGGGGCGGAAGTCCGTCTCGTCCATGATGACGGCGACATCGGCGCCTGCATCGCGGAGTGCATGAACACCGCCCTGCGGATGCAGAAGGAGAACCCCAAGGTGTTCATCCCCGAACAGTTCTCCAACCCTAACAACCCCATGGTTCACAAGTACTACACCGCTCTGGAGATTTTGGAGCAGGTGGCAGGCCCCATCGACGGCTTCTGCTCCGGCATCGGCACCGGCGGCACCCTGTCCGGCATCGGTGAGACCCTGAAGGCACTGAACCCCCACATCGAGATCTGGGCGGTGGAACCGGAGAACGCAGCCATCCTGTCCGGCGGCGCCATCGGCACCCATCTGCAGATGGGCATCGGCGACGGTCTGATTCCTGACAACCTGAACCAGGAGATCTACGACGATCTGTACCTGGTCACCGACGAGGAAGCCATTCAGACCGCCAAGGACCTGGCTCGTCTGGAAGGGCTCATGTGCGGCATCTCCAGCGGCACCAACGTGGCCGCCGCCCTGAAGCTGGCCAAAAAGCTGGGGCCGGGGAAGACCGTTGTGACCATCCTGCCGGACACCGCTGAACGGTACTTTAGCACTCCCCTCTTCCAGGAATAAGAGGACTTATCCAAAACAAAACGACCTGAAGAGCGCCATGCTTTCCAGGTCGTTTTTATGCTTTAGTCGCGATACCCTTTCGGGTTGTTCTTCTGCCAGCGCCAGGCGTCGGCACACATATCCTCCAGGCTCAATTTGGCCTCCCAGCCCAGCTCCCGCTTGGCTTTGGTGGGGTCGGAGTAGTAGATGTCGATGTCACCGGGGCGGCGGGGCTTGATGGAGTACGGGATGTGGATGCCCGTGGCCTTCTGGAAGGCGTTGACCACATCCAGGACGCTGTAGCCGTGGCCGGTGCCCAGGTTGTAGATGGCCACGCCGCATTGACGCTCCAGGGCTTGCAGGGCTTTCACGTGTCCCTTGGCCAGATCCACCACATGGATGTAATCCCGCACGCCGGTGCCGTCCGGGGTGTTGTAGTCGTTGCCGAAGACGCCCAGCTCCTTGAGCTTGCCCACGGCCACCTGGGTGATGTAGGGCATCAGGTTGTTGGGGATGCCGGTGGGGTCCTCCCCGATGAGACCGCTGGGGTGGGCGCCGATGGGATTGAAGTAGCGCAGGAGCACCACATTCCAGGCCGGGTCAGCGGTGTGGACGTCGGTCAGGATGTCCTCAATCATGCTCTTGGTACGGCCGTAGGGGTTGGCGATGACGCCTTTGGGCATCTCCTCGGTGATAGGGCTGACCTCCGGGGTGCCGTAGACGGTGGCGGAGGAGGAGAAGATGATGTTCTTACAGCCGTGCCGCCCCATGGCCTCCGCCAGCACCATGGTGCTGTCCAGGTTGTTGCGATAGTACCGCAGAGGCTGCGCCACCGACTCCCCTACCGCTTTCAGACCGGCGAAGTGCATACAACAGTCGAAGGGTTTTGCTTGGCTTGCGAAAAAGGCTTCCACCTGTTCTGGGTCGCACAGATCCACGTTCACGAAGGGGATGGTCTGCCCCACGATCTGCGCCACCCGGCGCAGGGCTTCTTCGGAGGAGTTGACCAGGTTATCTACCACCACCACGGAGTGGCCTTCCTGCACCAATTCCACTACGGTATGGCTGCCGATGTAACCGGTGCCGCCTGTCACTAAAATATGCATCTGGGTTACCGCCTTTCTCTCAGCCCCACAGGGGCGCGGGATACAGCCCGCTGTCGGTCATCTGTTTCAGCGCCGCCACCACCACGGGACGGTCGTCCTGGTAGGTCACCCCATACCACTGGTCGCCGCTGGTGAGGACGGTCACTTTGGCCTTGCCCTCTTCCAGCACCTGGCTGACGATACCGGGCAGGAAGTACTCCCCTTTCAGCGGGTTGTGCTGCAAGGCGTCGTCCAAAAAGGCCGGGAACCGGGCCTCTACTTCCGCCATGAAGTCCACCGGGAACCCCCACAGGTTCATGGACACCACGGTGTCGTCGGCCAGGGGCACCACGGTGCCGTCGGGCAGGGTGGAACGGATGCCGTCGGGGGTAGTCTCGATCTGGGTGTGCTCGGTGATGTCCACCAGGTAGCCCTTCTGGTCCCGCTGGCAGACGCCGCGGGCCACACTGCCGTTTTCCGTGACAGTGTTCTTCAGCTGGTAGCCCACCATGTAGTAGTTGCAGGTCTCCCGCTGGGCCAGGTGCTGGTAGATGGTCTGGAAGGCGCTGACGCCATAGTAGTCGTCGGCGTTGATGACGGCGAAGGGAGCGTCGATGACGTCCTTGGCGGACAGGATGGCGTGGCCGGTGCCCCAGGGCTTGACGCGGCCTTCTGGGACGGCGTAACCGGCAGGCAGGTTCTCCACCTGCTGGAAGGCGTAGCGCACCTCCATGTAGCTGGCCACCCGCTGTCCTACCGTCTCCCGGAAAGCATCCTCGATCTCGTGCTTGATGATAAAGACCACCGTCTCAAAGCCCGCCCGACGGGCGTCGTAGAGAGAGTAGTCGATGATAAATTCTCCGTTGGGCCCCACCGGGTCCATCTGTTTCAGGCCACCGTAGCGGCTGCCCATACCGGCGGCCATGACCACTAAAATCGGCTTTTTCATCCTGTTCACCTGTTCCTTTTCCGGACAGTTTTGGGGCTGTCCTGTCACAGCGTCCTGCGCTGGCGATGTTTTCCCCTATTGTAGCATACCCCGGCGGAAAAATCCACCACCGCCGCCCGGCGGTCTGCACGGTTTGCAAGCCCATTGCCCAATCTGCAAATTTTCTGTGAAAAAACAGCCTCCCCCGTTGCTTTTCCCCACTATCGGCGCTAAAATAGTAAGGATATTACTTGTGAAAGTGAGCTAGATCTA
Organism: uncultured Oscillospiraceae bacterium; assembly: GCA_934597165.1. Taxonomy (GTDB): domain Bacteria; phylum Bacillota; class Clostridia; order Oscillospirales; family Oscillospiraceae; genus Onthomonas. The sequence goes on along the minus strand of CAKTQP010000002.1, from coordinate 93,767 downwards.
TGACTGATTACAAAGGCAAACGCTTCTGCGTGCTGGGCGACTCCATCAGCACCTTCTCCGGCTACACCCCGGAGGAAGCGGTATTTTACAACTCCTATATGCAGCGCATGACCGGCGTCACCGACGTGAACCTGACCTGGTGGATGCAGGTCATCAACCACTTCGGCGGCGTCCTGGGCGTCAACAACTCCTACGCCGGCAGCACCGTCTACGGCACCCGTCCCACTTCGGGCAACTCCGACGAGCGCACCCAGGCTCTGGGCGCAGCGGGAGAGCCGGACGTCATCCTCATCAGCATGGGCGGCAACGACTGCGCCTTCGGCTTCAAGCTCAAGGAATTCGGCCGCTACTATCGCCGGATGCTCCGGAAGCTGACCGAGCTGTATCCCAACGCCGAAATTTGGTGCGGCAACCTGATGCGCGGCAAGATCATCCCCGGCGGTGTCCCCTTCTTCAACGCCGAGAGCATGAACAGCCGCGGCCCCTATCAGGCGGTCATCGAGAAGGAAGCCCCTGCCGCTGGCTGCCACGTGGCCAAGTTGGGAACCGATTTCTATGAAGCCTACGACGGCGCCCATCCCACGCTGAACGGCATGAACTACATCGCTCAGTGCTGGATCGAGGCCATCGAGAAGGGCGACCAGTAAGGAACTATAGCAACAAAGAGCGCACCCGTTTGGGTGCGCTCTTTTCGTTCACTGGATGCCCTTGACAGTGTAGCCCGCGTCCTCCACCGCCTTCTTCAGGACGGCGTCCTCCACCGGCTCCGCGCTGGTGACAGCGGCGGTACCCTTGTCCAGGTCTACCACAGCCTGGACACCGGGCAGGTCGTTGAGGGCTTTTTCCACGTGGGCTTTGCAGTGGGCACACATCATGCCCTCGATGTTCATGGTCTTATTCATTCCGGGTTCCTCCTGTTTTTTGATTTCAGATTCCACTTTTGTTGTATCGTTGGCTTTCACGCTGACATCTTCCCTAGGCTCCGGACGGAACCGGTTGAGGCGCAGGGCGTTGGAGACCACGCAGACGCTGGAGAGGGACATGGCTGCCGCCCCCAGCATGGGGTTCAGGGTCAGTCCCAGGCTGCTGAACACGCCGGCGGCAATGGGGATGCCGATGACGTTGTAGATGAACGCCCAGAACAGGTTTTCCTTGATGTTGCGCACCACCCGACGGGACAGGCGCACCGCCTCCACCACGTCCTGGAGGGAGGACTTCATGAGCACCACGTCCGCTGCGTCCAGAGCGATATCCGCCCCGGCGCCGATGGCGATGCCCACCTCGGCACTGGTCAGGGCAGGGGCGTCGTTGATGCCGTCGCCTACCATGGCCACCGTGCCGGTCTGGGACAGGCGCTGGACCTCCGCCGCCTTATCCGCCGGCAGCACACCGGCGCGCACCTGGTCGATGCCCACCTGCTTGGCCACCGCCTGGGCGGTGCGGGGGTGGTCGCCGGTGACCAGGGCAGTCTGGATGCCCAGCGCATGGAGCCGTGCGATGGCGTGGGCGCTGTCCGGCTTGATCTGGTCGGCCACGGCGATGATGCCCAGGGCTTTGCCGTCCAGGGCAAAGTACAAGGGGGTCTTGCCCTCACCGGCCAAGCGTTCCCCCTGCTGTGCCATGGTACCAACAGGGACGTTCTGTTCTTCCATCAGCTTCAGATTGCCGCCCATGGCGGTCTTGCCGTTCAGCTGGCCGCTGAGGCCATGGCCGGGCAGGGCGGTGAAGCCGGTCAGCTCCGGTGCGGCCACGCCCTGTTCCTTGCCCCAGGCCACTACGGCGCTGGCCAGGGGATGCTCGCTCTTGGCCTCCAATGCCAGGGCGGTCTGGAGCAGGGTCTCCTGGGAGACGCCCTCTGCCGGGATCAGGTCGGTCACGTGGGGCTTGCCTTCGGTGACGGTACCGGTCTTGTCCAGGACGATGACGTTGGTCTTGCCCATGGCTTCCAGGGAAGCGGCGGTCTTGAACAGGATACCTGCCTTAGCGCCTGCGCCACTGCCCACCATGATAGCGACAGGAGTGGCCAGACCCAGGGCGCAGGGGCAGCTGATGACCAGGACGCTGATGGCTCGTGCCAGGGCAAAGCCGACGGTCTGCCCGACGGCAAGCCAGACGATGCCGGTGATGAGAGCCAGGATGAGGACGGTGGGCACGAAGACGGCAGACACCTTATCGGCAATCTTGGCGATGGGCGCCTTGCTGGCCGCAGCCTCTTCCACCAGGCGGATCATCTGACTCACCGTGGTATCTCCGCTAACGCGGGTAGCTTGGCAGGTCAGGAAGCCGCTCTGATTGTTGGTGGCGGCGGAGACGGTGCTGCCCGGCCCCTTGTCCACCGGCAGGCTCTCGCCGGTGAGCATGGATTCGTCTACGGCGCTCTCGCCCTGGACTACCTTGCCGTCCACCGGGATGCTCTCCCCGGGGCGCACCAGGAACTGGTCGCCTACCACCACGTCCTCCACCGGGATCTTGACCTCCTGGCCGTCCCGCAGGACGGTGGCCTGTTTGGGGGTCAGATCCATGAGGCCGCGGATGGCGTCGGTGGTCTTGCCCTTGCTGTAGGCTTCCAAGGTCTTGCCCACGGTGATGAGGGTCAGGATCATGGCGGCGCTCTCGAAATAGTACTCGTCCATATAGGGCATGGCCGCTTCCGGCCCGCCCTGTGCCATGGCGGAGCTTGCCAGGAAGAGGACGACGGTACTATATAGGAACGCGGCTGCGGAACCCATGGCGACTAGGGTGTCCATGTTGGGCGCTCGGTGGAGCAGCCCCTGTGTGCCGCTGATGAAATACTTTTGGTTGATGACCATGACCATGGCGGTGAGCAGCAGCTCGAACAGACCCATGGACACGTGGTTCCCCGCCAGGAAGGGCGGCAGGGGCCAGTTCCAGAGCATATGACCCATGGACACGTACATCATGGGCAGCAGGATGCAGATACTAGCGACGAGACGGCGCACCATCTTGGGCGTCTCCTTGTCCTCCAGCTCTGCCGGTGTGCTCTTGGCCTTTTCCGCCGTGGCGGGGGACGCGCCATAGCCTGCCTGCTCTACGGCCTGGCAGATGCTCTCGGCAGTGGCAGGGGCTTCGTAGTCCACCCGCATTTGGTTGGTCAGCAGGCTCACGGTCACCTGTTTCACGCCGGGCACCTTGGATACGGCTCGTTCCACGTGGGCGCTGCAGGCGGCGCAGCTCATGCCGGTTACGTTAAACTGTTCCATGTTGACCTCCAATCTTTCTCTGTGCTTCTGATTAGGGTTACCTTTCCCTAACCATATCATCCATAATCCCCTAATTTCCTATCGAGCAAGGGGGATTTTCGTTTCTGGGCTCATGATACTGCATTCTGCCAGTTCTGTCAAGCCGTCCAACTGCATGAAAAAATCCGAGGAAATTTTCTTCCTCGGATTTTTCTCGTCTGTTTCAAAAGCCGTCAGTACACCACAACGGCGCTGCCGATCTCCAGCGTGTTGTACACGGTCCTGGCCGCTGCCTTGGGCATATTCACGCAGCCGTGGGAGCCGTTGGTCTTGTAGATCTGGCCGCCGTACTCGTGCCGCCAGCCGTCGGCGTCGTGCATACCCACGTTGCCGCAATAGGGCATCCAATAGGTGACGGGAGAGCTATAACCCATGGTCTCAATGGTGCCCAGGACAGCAGGGCTCTTCTTGGCGTCGATGGCCCAGACGCTGCCCTTGGGGGTGCCGTTGCCCTTGCTGATGTTGCCGGTGACCACCGGGGTCTCCAGAATCTCCTTGCCGTTCTTATAGCACCACAGGGTCTGCTTGCTGATGCTGATCTCCACATAAGTACCGCCGATGTCGTCCTTGGCACGGGACTTGGCGCTGTACAGGTAGGCCGGTTCGATCTTCTTCTCCGCGCCGGACTCCAACAGGGGGATGAGCTCTTCGGTGGTCTTATCCCGGTTGATACACCAACCGTAGTCGCCGCCGGTGAGCTTTCTGGTCTTGCCGTCGTGGCATTTCACGGCGTGGGTCAAGCCAAAGGTGTCGGTAGCGTAGGCCAGCTTGGTGGTGACAAATTCCTTGACCTTGGCTTTGTCCAGGCCGTAGTTCCCCTTGTCGTCCTGGGCGATCATGGCCATGATGTCCTGGGCGGTGACCTCGATGGTGCGGTCGTCAAAGTCATATGTAATCTTGGCCTTCAGGTAGCCGTTGACCTTCTCCAGCTGTTCCTTCAGCTTCTGGTCGTTCTCGTACACGGAGGGCTTTTTATAGCACTCGCTGGCCTCGAAATCAATCTCTGTCACGCCAGTCTTGATGCCCTCCTGGATGAGCTTGAGGGCCTTCTCGTTGTCCAGCTCTCGTCCTTCGCTCTCCTTCTGGATCTGGAACTGGGTGTCGCCGGCGACGATCTGGGCGTCGGTGGGTGCTTCCGCATAGGCGGGGTTGAAGGCGCTGAGGTGGCTGATAACGGTCTCGAATTTGGTCTCGTCATAGCTCATGTTGGCCTTGACGGTCAGCTCGGTGCCTCGGATCTGAGACCACAGCCAGCCGTAGGGGGAGATGTCGTCCAACAGGGCTGCCACTTCCCCGTTGTCCACGTAGGTCAGGTCGATGTCGCCGCCGTTGATGGTCTCGGTCTTGCCCTCCCGTTCCTTCAGGGTCAGCACATAGTTCTTGGCCTGGAGGTTCAAGGCGGTGTTCACTTCCTGGACGGTCTTGCCGCTGCAATTGAGGCCGTTGATGGTAGTACGACCCAGGAAACGGCCTTTATAGGAGCTGGCAATGGTAAAATACACCACCAGGAGCAGCACCACGATGACGCCGATGGCGGCCAACAACAATCCCTTCGGGCTACGCTTGACTTTGGTGTCTCCCTTGGCACGGACGTGCTTGCCGGAACTTGCTCTTTTTGGTTTCATCGTAAACACCCCTTCTTTCTATGGTGAATCGGCGGATGACCCAGGTCATCCCTTCCGCACAGTTTCACGGATGTTATTAACCTACCACAAATCTGCCAAAAACTCAAGTAACAAGTCATTACAATGGGTGACAAGAAGGGGAACAAGGGTGTTATTTACGCCTGTCCGCTGCGTGCTCTCATGCCCCGCAGCAGCACCGCCAGCATGGCCACGGTGACGGCGGTCATGGCCAAAAAGGCCAGGCGCAGGCCGTAGATGCCGCCCTCCCCTGCCAGGGTGTCACTGACCTGAGCGGAGGCAGTGTGGAGGATGCCCACGAAGACGGCGGAGCCGATGGCGCCGGCGATGGTGCGCAGGGAGGTGAGCAGAGCGGTGCCGTGGGCGGTGTGGGTGCTGCCCATGCTGCTGACGCCGAAGGTGACGAAGGGCATCATGAGGCAGCCGATGGAGACGCAGCGGATGACGTTGAGCAGCGCCGGGACGGCCAAGCTGGTGCCCACTCCCACCAGGCACATCCCGGCGTTGCTGACCAGCAGGCAGCAGGTGCCCACGATGGCCAGGCGTTTCATGCCGAATCGGTCATAGAATCGTCCCGCGAAGGGGCTGACAATGGCCATAGCCAGGGAGCCGGGCAGGGTGACCAGGCCGGAAACGGTGGCGCTGTGGCCCAGGATGGACTGGACGTAGAGGGGCATGATGACGGAGGAGCCCATCATGACGAAGTAGAGGAGCATACTGCCCAGGACGCTGAGGGCGTAGTTGTGGCCGGAGAGGATGCGCAGGTTCAGGAACGGCGTCTCCGCCTGGAGCTGCCGCCGGGTGAAGAGGACGCCGGTGACCAGGCCGATGACCAAGGGCACCAGGGCGTTGGGTGCGGTGAGGCCGTTGGCGGTCAGGTTGCCCACGCCCAGGGTGATGCCGCCGAAGGCCAGGACGCTGAGGAGGAAGGAGGGCAGATCGAACTGCTTGACCTGGGTCTCCAGCACATCGTCGAACATGGCCACGGCCAGGACGAAGGAAGCCAGCAGGATGACAAAGGCGATGGCGAAGATGGTGCGCCAGCCCAGGGTGTCCACCAGCACGCCGGCGATGGTGGGGGCGATGACCGGCGCAGCGCCTACCGACAGGCCGTACCAGCCCATGATGCTCCCCCGGCGCTCCGGCGGGTAGATGGTCAGGAGGACCACCTGAGCCATGGAGGTGGTGATGCCGTTGCTGCACGCCTGCAGGATGCGCCCGGTCATCATGAGGGGGAAATTGGGGGCGACCATACAGACAGCCAGGCCGGTCAGGAAGAGGCCGATGGCGCTCAGGTAGAGTTTTTTGGTGGGACAGCGGGTGATGAGGAAGGCGGTCAGGGGCATCATGATCCCCATGGCCAGGGAGTACCCGCTGGTGAGCCACTGTCCGCTGGACACGGAGATGTGCAGGTCGTGTATCATGGGCGGCAGGGCGGTGGTCAGGGCGGTCTGTAGGAAGGAGGAGGCGATACAGGTGACGATGAGGTTGACGGTGATCCAGGTTCTTCGGGTTTGATTCATACTCTTTACTCCAACATTTGTTGACTTTATCGGTTGCGTATTTTATGATTTTATCACGGGGGTTCCCCCGACGCAATCAACAATCTTTCGCCCGGTGTCGGGTTAATGGGAGGGTACATGAACACCAAGAACAACCAACGCTTCCGCGCCATGGATGTGCGCCTGAAGGCCACCATGCTGCACCTATTGCAGGAGACGCCCTTCGAGTCCATCACCGTCACCAAGGTCTGCCAGGTGGCCGGCGTCAACCGCTCCACCTTTTACGCCCATTACACCGATCTATTTGATATGTTAGGACAGATAGAGACCCACCTGCGGCAGGAGCTGTCCGAGACGCTGGCGGAGGTGGACATCCTCTCAAAAGCGTCGCTGACCCTCTTTTTGCGGCATGTCCGGCAGCACCATTTTTTCTATCAGGCCGTGCTCCGGCATCATCCGGAATCGGTGCGCTTTCTGGACGCCGACACCATGTATCAGCACGTCATCCTCCCCTACTGCCAGCGGAAGGGCGTCACCGGGGCGGCAGAGGCGGGATACCTGCTGACCTTCTTTCAGGCGGGATTCACCATGGTGCTTCGGCAGTGGGTGGAGTCCGGGTGTTTGGAGGGCGAGGAGGAGATGACGTCGCTGTTATTCTCCTGTTTCCCGTCGTGACATCTCCCGCCATTTTTGCTATGATAGGGACAGCGTTTTTTCCCGTGTGCTTTGATTTGGAGGCTTTATGGAACATAACTACCGTATTTTGATCGTCGAGGATGACCCGGTCATCGCCCGTGTGGTGCAGAACCACCTGGAGGGGTGGGGGTACGTGGCCCACTGCGTGACGGATTTCTCCGATGTTTTGACCCAATTCACCGATTTCGACCCCCAGCTGGTGCTGCTGGACATCTCCCTGCCCTTCTTCAACGGCTACCACTGGTGCGCTGAAATTCGCAAGCTCTCCCACGTGCCCATCCTCTTCCTGTCCTCCGCCTCGGACAACCTGAACCTCATCACCGCCATGAACATGGGCGGCGACGATTTCGTGGCCAAACCCTTCGAACTGCCGGTGCTCACCGCCAAGATTCAAGCGCTGCTCCGCCGCGCCTACGACTTTGCCGCCCCCACCACCCTGCTCCGCTGCGGGGACGCGGTGCTGAACACGGCGGACGGGAGCTTACAGGTAAAGGGACAGCGGGTGGAGCTGACCAAAAATGAATGGAAGATTTTGCAGCTGCTGTTGGAGCAGAAGGGCAAGGTGGTATCCCGACAGGCGTTGATGACTCGACTGTGGGAGTCGGACGCCTTCATCGGGGAGAACACCCTGACGGTGAACGTGACCCGACTGCGCAAGAAGCTGGAACAGGCGGGGCTGCCTGGGCTCATCCGCACCAAGAAGGGTGTGGGGTATGTGGTGGAGGAAGGCTGACATGAAGTTCTTTTTCTCCTATCTCCAACGGCGCTGGAAGGGCATCTGTGTGGTGTGCCTGCTGTGTGCCTCCACGGCGCTGATGTTCTATCTGTACAATCTGGACTGGGAACCCTTTACCTACATCCTGGTCTTTTGGCTCTTCCTCTGCCTGCCAGTCTTTTTGCTGGACTTCCGCAACTATCGCCGCCGTCACCGTGGCCTAGTCCAGCTGGCGCAGAACCCGGAAGAGGCCGCCCAGTGCCTGCCCCCCTCCCACAACCTGGTGGAGCAGGACTATCAAGCCCTCATCCACGCCATATCGGACAACCACACCCAAGTGACCGCCGACTACGCCGCTCGTGACCAAGAGCTGACCGACTACTACACCCTGTGGGCACATCAAATTAAAACCCCCATCGCCGCCATGGGCCTGCTGCTCCAGGAGGAACCGGTGCGGCCGGAGCTACTGGCAGCGGAGCTGGGGAAGGTGGAGGACTATGTGGAGATGGCGCTCTCTTATCTGCGTCTGGACAGCGACAGCAGCGACTACCTGCTCCGCCGGTACGACCTGGACGCCATCCTCCGCTCCTGCGTGCGCAAGTACGCCCGGCTGTTCATCTTAAAGCGCATCGAGCTGGAGTTGGACGAGACCCACGCCAAGGTGCTCACCGACGAGAAGTGGCTGACCTTTGTCATCGGTCAGCTCCTTTCCAATGCCCTGAAATACACGCCGGAGCAGGGGCGCATCTCCGTCACCTGGGCGGACACTACCCAGACCCTGACCATCGGGGACACGGGCATCGGCATCCGTCCGGAGGACCTGCCCCGTGTGTTCGAGAAGGGATTTACCGGACACAACGGACGGGAGCAGAAGAAATCCACCGGCATCGGCCTCTATCTCTGCCGCCGGGTGCTGGCTAAGCTGGGGCACACCATCGTCATCACCTCCACCCCTGGACAAGGGACGCAGGTGCAACTCGGCCTGGCGGCGGCGGAACAGGTGGTGGAATGACCCTTCTGACGACAATGTGACAGGATTGTAAGGTTCAGAGCCGGAATGTAAGCCAAAGCGATGGCAAGCATTCCGGCTTTGGGTTAAGATAGAGGACGAAAAGGAGGAATGAGCCATGTCTCTGTTAGAAGTGCGTCATTTGAAGAAAGTTTACACCACCCGTTTCGGCGGCAACCAAGTGGAAGCCCTGCGCAACGTGAATTTCACGGTGGAAGCGGGAGAATACGTGGCCATCATGGGCGAGTCCGGCTCCGGTAAGACCACCCTGCTGAACATCCTGGCTGCGCTGGATCGTCCCACCTCCGGTGAAATTTTGCTGGACGGCAAGTCCCTGTCCAAAATCTCTCAGAATAAATTAGCCGCCTTCCGGCGGGATAATCTGGGGTTTGTGTTCCAGGATTTCAACCTGCTGGACACCTTCTCCCTCCAGGACAACATCTATCTGCCCCTGGTGCTGGCCGGTGTGCCCTACGAGGAGATGGAACGGCGTCTGAAGCCCATCGCCGAGACCCTGGACATCAGCCACATCTTGAAGAAGTTCCCCTACGAAGTCTCCGGCGGTCAAAAGCAGCGTGCCGCGGTCGCCCGTGCCCTCATTACTGAGCCTCAGATCATCCTGGCCGACGAACCCACCGGCGCCCTGGACTCCAAGGCTTCGGACACCCTACTGCGCCTGTTCGGACAGGTGAACGGGGCAGGTCAGACCATCCTCATGGTCACCCACTCCATCAAGGCCGCCAGCCACGCCAAGCGGGTGCTCTTCCTCCAGGACGGGGAAGTGTATCACCAGCTCTACAAGGGCGACCAGACGTCGGAACAGCTCTATGCCAAAATTTCCGACACCCTGACCGTTCTCACGCAAGGCGGTGAGCTCCATGCGTAAGATCACCTTCTATCCCCACCTGGCGGTCACCAACGTCCTGCGCAACAACCAATTCTACCTCCCCTACCTGCTGACCAACATCGCCACCGTGGCCATGTTCTACATCCTGGCCTACCTGTCCTTTGACGACACCCTGGCCAGCTTCCCCAGCGCCAACAACGTGCAGTTGATGATGGGGCTGGGCTGCGTGGTGGTGGCCATCTTCTCCGCCATCCTGGTGTTCTACACCAACAGCTTTGTGATGAAGCGCCGCCAGCATGAACTGGGGCTGTACAGCATCCTAGGCATGGAAACCCGGCACATCGCCCGGCTGCTCCGGGTGGAGGCGCTGTTCTTGGGGGTGTTCAGCCTGGTCTGCGGCCTGGCTGCCGGAATCATCCTGTCCAAGCTCATGCTGATGCTGCTCTTTAAGCTCCTCCACTTTCCCGTGTCCCTTGGCTTCTCCATCAGCATCGTTGGCATCGCCATGACCACCGTTCTCTTTGCCGTTCTCTTTCTGCTGGTGCTGCTGCGCAACCTGATCCAGCTGCACAAGTCCAAGCCAGTGGAGCTGCTGCGCAGCTCCTCAGTAGGCGAGCGGGAACCCAAGGTCAAGTGGCTGCTGGCTCTGGTGGGAGCCGCCACCCTGGTGGCCGGTTACGTCATGGCCAACACCATCCAGTCCCCTTTGCAAGCGCTGACCCGTTTCTTCTTCGCCGTTGTCCTGGTCATCATCGGCACCTATTGCATCTTCACCGCCGGTTCCATCGCCGTCCTGAAGCTGCTCCGGGCCAACAAACATTACTACTACAAGCCCCAGCACTTTACCACCGTCTCCGGCCTCCTCTACCGGATGAAGCAGAACGCGGTGGGTCTGGCCAGCATCTGCATCCTGTCCACCATGCTCCTGGTCACCGTCTCCACCACCGTCTGTCTCTACTTAGGAGTGGAGACCTCCCTGAAGGAATCCTTCCCCCGGAACATCAACTATACCATTGCCCTGGACGAAACCCAGACTGCGGAGGATGTCGTCAAGACCATGGAACAGGCGATCAAAAAGACCGGTCACCAGGCCGAGAACGTCCTGACCTACACCAGCCTCTCCTTTCCTGTCGTCCTCTCCTCCTCCCATGAGCTGACCCTGGACGGTGACGTCATCCGCAGCACCAGCATCGTCAGCACCGTCTGTGTCATCACCCAGGAGGACTACAACCGTTACAACCAGACGCCCCTCTCCCTCTCCAAGGGTCAGGTGGCCTGCTACAGCGAGGGGGCGGAGCTGGAGAACAACTTTCAGCTGGGCGACCAGACCTTCACCATCGCCCAGCGCCTGACGGACACCCCCCTGCCCTTTTACGATGCCTTTCGCAACCTGACCAACTATGTCAGCATCCACTACCTGGTGGTGCCCGATAAGGCGACCTTGCAGGAGCTGTATCAGAAGGAGACCAAGGCGCTGGACACGGACGATAACACCACCCGGTTGGCCGACCTCACCTACACCTACTGCTTTGACATGGATGCTGCCGACGAAGAACTGGAAACCTTCTACAACCAGCTTTCCCCGAAGTTTCACACGACCTACTCCTACGGCTGCCGCCAATTCATCTCTCAGGAGTTCTATGCCATCTATGGCGGGTTCCTTTTCTTAGGGTTGTTCCTGGGACTGCTCTTTCTGCTGGGTACTGTACTCATCATCTATTTCAAGCAGATCTCCGAAGGGTACGATGACCAGAAACGGTATGAGATCATGCAGAAGGTGGGGCTGAGCGAACGGGAAGTCCGCCGCAGCGTCCACAGTCAGATCTTGCTGGTCTTCTTCCTCCCCCTGGTCACCGCCATGATCCACGTCTTTGGCGCCTTCCACATGATCACCAAGCTGTTACAGCTGTTCATGTACGCCAAGACCATGAGCGGTTCCTTCTTCCTCCTCTGCACCCTGGGCACCCTGGCCGGGTTCGCTGTCATCTATGCCCTGGTCTACTGGGCGACGGCGCACACCTATTATAAGATCGTGCGGGTGAAGCAAGCCGACCCCCGTTTTTAACGCAATCCCCTACTTTTTCTCCATCACAAGAACCTCCACCCGTTTCTGAACCGCGGTGGAGGTTCTTCCTGTTCCCATTCGACGAAAGACACGGATTCTCCCCCCGCTGAATAGGATAGTAACAGAGTTCCCCGCTCTGTCAAAACTTGATTGAGAAAGGTGTCTTTTTGATGAAGCCACACGTTTGTTTGAATGACCTACAACCCGGTCAGCAGGCCATCGTCCAAGAGCTGCGCTCCACCGGCAGCATCCGCCGTCGGCTGCTGGACATGGGGCTGATCCAAAACACCATCGTCCAATGCCTCGGCCGCAGTCCCGGCGGTGACCCCTCCGCTTTCCTCATCCGTGGGGCGGTCATCGCCATCCGGGCAGTGGATGGGCAGCACATCTGGGTGACGCCTTGCTGAGGAGGGACGCTGGATGGGACTGACCAATCACGCCACGGGAACGGGTGCTTTGGACAGTGGGCTGACGGTGCTGAAACGGTCGCCAGAAGACCGGGTGATCGCCCTGGCGGGCAACCCCAACGTGGGCAAGAGCACCCTGTTCAACGGCCTGACTGGCATGAAGCAGCACACCGGCAACTGGCCCGGCAAGACGGTGGCCAACGCCCAAGGCTACTGCTCCACCGACGCCCACGACTATGTGTTGGTGGACATTCCCGGTACGTATTCCCTGCTGGCCCACTCCGCCGAAGAGGAAGTGGCCCGCGATTTTCTCTGTTTCTCTCAGCCGAATGCGGTGGTCGTGGTCTGCGACGCCACTTGTCTGGAGCGCAACCTGAATCTGGTGCTGCAAATCCTAGAGCTGTCCAATCAGGTCATCGTCTGCGTGAATCTGATGGATGAGGCCCGCCGGAAGGGCATCCTGCTGGATTTGGGGCGGCTGTCCACCCTGTTAGGCGTGCCGGTGGTGAGCACGGTGGCACAGTGCAAGGCGTCCCAGGCCAACCTGATGGACGCGGTGGATCAGGTGATGGACGGCACGCTGGACTGCACGCCCCACCTGGTCACCTACCCGCCGGAGATCGAGCAGGCGCTCTCCCTGCTGGAACCGGAGCTGACCCCTCTGGTGGCAGGCACGACCATTCAACCCCGTTGGCTGGCGTTGCAGCTGCTGGCACCGGACACGACCCTGTTCGAGACCCTCCGACAGCAGCTGGGGGTGGACTGTCTCCACGCGCTGACCCTGAAAGCCGCCCTGACCAATGCTCATGTCCAACTGGGGCAGGCGGGACTGGACGCCAAGCAGGTGAAGGATGCCATTGTGACCAGCTTGGTGACGGAGGCGGAGACCATCAGCCGTCAAGTGGTTACATACCAACGGGACGGCTGCCACAGCACCGACCGGAAGCTAGACCGCATCCTGACCAGCAAGGGCACCGGCTATCCGGTGATGCTGCTGCTCCTGGCGCTGGTGTTTTGGCTCACCATCGCCGGGGCGAATGTGCCGTCCCAGTGGCTGTCCACCTTCCTGTTCTGGGTGGAAGGGCAGCTGAGCCAGCTCTTTGTGACCCTCCACGCACCGGCCTGGCTCCACGGGTTGCTGGTGGACGGCTGCTTCCACGTGCTGGCTTGGGTGGTGTCAGTGATGCTGCCGCCTATGGCTATCTTCTTCCCCCTGTTCAGTCTGTTGGAGGATGTGGGGTATCTGCCGCGGGTGGCGTACAACCTGGATAAACCCTTCCAGAAATGCTGTGCCTGTGGGAAGCAGGCGCTGACCATCTGCATGGGGTTCGGCTGCAACGCCGCCGGCGTGGTGGGCTGCCGCATCATCGACTCCCCGCGGGAACGGCTGCTGGCCATCCTGACCAACAGCTTCGTCCCCTGCAACGGCCGTTTCCCCACCCTCATCACCCTGCTGACCCTGTTCTTCATCGGCACCGCCGGCGGGCTGTGCTCCTCCCTCCTGTCCGCCCTGCTGCTGACCCTGCTCATCCTGTTGGGGCTGGGGGTGACCTTCGCCGTCACCAAACTGCTGTCCCAGACCATCCTGAAGGGTGTCCCATCCTCTTTCACCCTGGAGTTGCCGCCCTACCGAAAACCGCAGATCGGCAAGGTCATCGTCCGGTCTATCTGGGATCGCACCCTCTTTGTGTTAGGGCGTGCGGTGGCGGTAGCGGCACCGGCGGGGATGGTGCTGTGGGGGATGGCCAATGTGACGGTGGACGGGGTGAGTCTGCTGAATCACTGCGCGAACTTTTTGGATCCGTTTGCCCAGCTGATGGGGCTGGATGGGGTGATTTTGGTGGCGTTTATCTTGGGATTTCCCGCCAATGAGATTGTACTGCCCATCGTCATCATGGCCTATCTGGCTCAGGGCAGCTTGGTATCCATGGACAATCTGCTTGAACTAAAAACCCTGTTTTTAGACCACGGCTGGACCTGGGTCACCGCCGGTTCCACCATGCTCTTCTCCCTCATGCACTGGCCCTGCTCCACCACCCTGCTGACCATCCGCAAGGAGACCCAAAGCTGGAAGTGGACGGCGCTGGCGGCGGTTTTGCCTACCGTCGTCGGGATTGTGTTCTGCATGGTGTTTGCCAATGTGGCGCGGCTGTTCCTGTAAGCGATCCTACTGTAAAAAACGACCGGAAGAGGTACTTCCGGTCGTTTTTCAGGTGCTTAATATTGGTTGATGGCATTGATGATGGTGTTATAGTCACAGACTGATTCTTTTTCCGCTTCATAAACCCAAACAGCTTGTTCGGTATCAATGAACGAATTCAATTTTTCCTGATACTCATCCTCACTGACGGATTGACCGTCCCAAGTAAACGTTTTTTCGTCTTCATGGCCTTCTCGTATATCTTGTGTATTCTCGCCTTTCGCAATTCCATAGAACTCGCCGTCTTTAATGGTGTACACAATATCATGATAAACGCCTTGATGTCCGCCAGCATCCCAAGCTTTATTGGCTCCTTTAATGTAGCTGAGACCGCTTTCCCACATATAGGCACTTTTCACCTCTTTGCCATTGTACGTGCAGAGTTCACTCCCTGCTGCTGTACTTCCATAATTGATATACAATTCGGGAATCTCGTCTCCGTTAATATCCAACAGATAAAAATCAACCTCTTCCCACACGTTTTCCGGGAATCTTGTTCTTCTGTCTTCAATATGTGCAAGATACGCCTGTTTCCAACCTTCCCCAACCGGCTCCTGTGCGGACTGCTGCTGCGTATCCGCCTGCTCCGTCTTTTGGGACGGCTCCTGGTAGGCTGCCTGTACGGCCTTGGTGTTCTTTTCCAGCTCTTCATCACTCAAGAAATGGATGTCCGTGCCTTTCAAAGGCTGCGTCGGATTCTCCATCCAGTCGGAGAACTCCTCAAAGGACAAAAGATAGGTCGTCTCTACACCGCAGATTTGCCGGTAGTTTTTCACATAATCTCGCACGTGTTTCTCACGCATCGTTACCTTGTCCCAATCCAGCCCCTGGATCCCTACCGTTTTCAGTGTGTCCATAAAGCTAGTATCCGAGTCCAGATCAGACCCCGCGGTATAAGCTCGTGTCTTTTTCTCCAACTTGCTCCCATCATAATGCAGAGCAACAAAGTTCAAAAAGACCCCATCTGCTGCTAATTCCGCAAGTTCCGATCGCTCGATCCCTATGTCATTCTCTCCATACAGATAGCATTCCGTCAACGCTGCCTTTGCCATATTGCTTGCCATGTATACCTCTAAAGACATCTCATCCTGTCCCAAGTCATACTGATCCGCCAATCGAACGCTGTCGCTCTCTTGCTCATACATCGAAGCCAACAATGTATCATTTTCTTGCAGCGTGATTACAAGCAATTCCTTCTGACCATCCTCATCGAAATCCTCCAAAGCATACCCCAGCGGTCCCGCAGGTACTTGAGACATATCATAGGTAAAGTCTATTTCTCCCGGATCCTTCAAGTAACCATTGTAGTGTATGCACTTCAAGCAGGACAGCGTTTTTGCATACTCCTCCAACGTCTTCGGCGTCTCCTCCTGCTCCTGGCGTATCTCAATCCCAAGCACTGCGCCGAATATCCCGCTGAGCTTGTCCGCGTTGACGCAGGCAAAGGCAGTGACGCCGCCCAACAGAACAACCGCTGCCACGATGGCCGCTATCACCTTTCCTCGTTTATGTTTCATATTCATCCTCCTCTTCTCTCTCCTCTGGTTCCGCCTCGATGGCGGTCGGCTTCGGCATCCGAATCTGGGGCAGGTAGGCGCACAGGACGGTGAGAATGCCTGCCACGCAAACGCCTGCCAACACGTACAGCTGGGGGAAGCAGAACTTCAAGAGGGCTGTGCCATGGCACAGGTTGAGCACCACCACCAGCGCCAGGCTGTGCCAGATAAAGACCGACATGGTGCGCTGTCCCAGCCAAGTGTAGAACCGCTCCTTCTCCCCCGCCAGGAAGAGCACTGCGCAGACCACCACCGCCCAGAACAGGTAGCAAGCCAGACGGATCAAGACCCCTTCCAGGCCATAGCCCATCTCCTTGTACTCGTACTTTCCCTTGAACAGCTTCACCAACGGGTACAGCTGCTTCCGGTACTGCAAGCTGAGGAGCAGGCAGCCCACCAAGACCAGTGCGGACAGGACGCGCAGCCCCACCCGCCTACGCAGGGTGCGCCAACGCAGTTCGAACCAAGCGGGATCCAGGTAGAACCCGGCCAAAAAAACCGGGTAAAAGACGCAGATGCGCATGGAGGCAAAGTGGTCACCGAAGTGGGTGTCCAGCCCGGCGACGCACCCGACCAACAGCGCACTGAGAAACAGGAACCGCGGGTTCATCTCCTGCACCAGCATGGTAACGAAGAGGAACACCGCCAGCGCCAGGGCAAACCAGGCCGGGCCTGCCTCCCACAGGAAGTGAAAGGACAGCTTCCCCTTGGCCAGATAGTCCCCGACGGTCTCCAAAAACTTCATCACCACGTAGATGACCAGGTATTCCACCACCGTCTCATACCGCTTCGCCCGGACGGCGTGTTTGGAGAACAGACCGGCCACAAAGAGGAAGGCGGGCATATGGA
The DNA here is from genome assembly GCA_934597165.1 of uncultured Oscillospiraceae bacterium. Lineage (GTDB taxonomy): Bacteria > Bacillota > Clostridia > Oscillospirales > Oscillospiraceae > Onthomonas. The sequence continues at coordinate 77,018 of CAKTQP010000002.1, read as the reverse complement.
AGGAGTACAGGAAGAGGTAGAGGGAGCGCGCCAAGGCAGAGGTATTGTGGAAGGTATAGATGGTGTGTCCCACGACCACGCAGAGGATCAGGAACAGCTTCAAATTGTCCCATTTTGCAATCCGATTCTGATACATAGCACCCTCCCCTTTAGGATGACAGCAAGTCATACATCTCGTATGACTCCCGTCCCTTGTATTGCAGACGACAGATGCGCACGCCGCCCTGGGGATAGTGCTTCCCAGCGGCGCCGGAGCAGTTGATCATCATCCCGTCTCCCAGGTACATGGCCACGTGGCCATACCCCTCGTTCACCGGGTAATGGATCAGATCCCCCGGCTGCGCCTCCGCTTCCTGCACCAACAGCCCTGCGTCCCGTTGGGCGTTGGGGGTGTCCGGGATGGAGATCCCGCTCAAGGCGTAGATGCGGCGGATAAAGTTGGAGCAGTCCAGGCCGGTCTCCAGGGAGTCGCCGAAGCGGACGAAGCGCAGGCCGATGTAGCCCACGGCGTTCTTGACGATCTCATCCCGGGTCGGGTCGGTGCTGCCAACGGTCAGCTGTTTCCGCTCCACCGCGCTGGCTTTCACGTAGCCCACACCGTTGTACTCATCTCCCGGCAAGTCCACACACACCCACTCCGGTGTCGTCGCGTCCTCCTTCACCAACACGGCGCAGTTGTACTGCAAGACCGCCACGGGTTTGGTCTTCGCATTGGTGGTCTTATAGATGGGCTCGCCGCCCCCCTCCTGCAAGGAGCCGGTTCGACCGATGGCAAGGGAGAGCACCAGCGGTGCTCTGTCTGCCGTCCCAGTCGTTCCCGTCCCCTCTGTGGCCGACTGGCCGCTCTGCGCTCTCTGTGCGGCTGCTGCCTGTTCCAGCGGTGTCAAGTACAGCTGATCCACCAGAAAGAGGACGCAAAGGGCGCAGAGAAAGGGAACGATCAGCAGGATCGGTTTGAATTTCATTGTTTTTCCCATGTTCGCTTCCATATTTCCCATTTATTTTCCGCTCGTCCACCCCATGATAGGGTGGACGAGCGGTTTTCCTTTAGCGATACTGGCCGTATCTCGTCCCCTGCGATGCAGTGGGCGGAGTGGGGCCGTTCTGACCTGCCGTCCCACGGAGCTGGATGAGGATGATCACTGCCATCACCTGTGCTGCCACATTGATAATGGCCACAAAGGCGTTGCCCCCCACCAGGGAGCCCAGCACATCCGCGCTAGAACCCAAAACCCGATACAGCGCATTGCTCAGACTGGCTGCCGCGAACAGGCCGATCAGAGCCGAGACCGCGGAGATGCACATCAGTACGATGACGAACATGGACGTCTCAATCGTCCCGCTCCCGGTTCTGATGATGTCCCGTGTGGAGACAGCCGTCTTTCTCAGTCCGCCGTAATAGGCAACGAAGAAGGCCATCAGCACAGCCACCACCAGGAGAACGACGATGATAGCACCTATCGCACTCGAATCATATTGGCTCAATTTGGCCAGCGCCACCAGGGAAATGATGCCGGTGATGGCGATGCCCACAGTGGTGATGATCTGCTGCGCCAGCAGCGTGCCGCAGATGATGGTCATGCCGGTGTCCCGCAGCTGACCCGTCCGAGCGCCGTAGAGGTTCATGCCGAACCCTACGCAGAACAGGATGTTGATGATGAGGGAGACCAAGGTGGCCAGCGAGAAGTTCAGGCACAGGCTCAGCAAAGTGCCCAGGCAATACAGCCCCACAAAGATGATGCTCATCATGCCGCCACACAGCTCCTTGACCTGTCCCAGAGGGGAGCCATCCGTCTCCATATGGAACGAGTTCCCGCCGCCGGGCATAGAGAACGAGCCGCCGCCACTATAGCCGCCGCCGTAGCCACCACCGTAGCCGCCGCTAGGCTGCTTAGGTGCCCATCCGCCGCCAGAGGCGCAGGGTGCGCCGCATTTGGGGCAAAAACGAGCGCCCGCATCCAATTTCTGACCACACTGGGCACAGAACTTCTGGCCACCGGCCTGATAACCGCCCTGGCCTGCGCCGCCATACATATTGTCCATATCAGTTCCTCCTTTATTTCTCTTGTGTTTTTCTATGTTCTGTTCCGGCACATTTTCCGCCGAAAAACAGCCTTTTTAATTGCGATACCCTTTTTTCTGTTCCCATCGGACGATGGTATCTCGGTTCGCTCGTTCGTACTCGTTCAGCTCCACATCCTCGTCAAAGTCCTCCGGGGCGGTGGTCGGCGTATACCAAGGGCAGCTGTCAAAGTACGCCTGAATGGAGTTGTCTGCAAAGGTACGCCCATGCCGGGCATACAGCTCGTTCCGTGCCAGGCAGCACTCCCACTGGTTCAGCCCCTGCAAGTCCGCTTCGGTGAGGTAACGGGAATCACTGTAGGGAAGGATGTACCCGCTCTGGTTGTTGGCCACATCGGAAACACCCTGGTAGTCGCTGGGCGTTTGTTCCTCCTGGCCGTCCTGCTCCGTCGGTGTGTCCACGGTATCCGGTTCGGTCGTAGTAGGCTCGGTGGGAGTCGTGGGGTCCGTCGGGTCTGTGGGGGTGGTCTGGTCGGCGTCCGCCGGTGTGGTCACCGCTGCCGCCGCAGTGGGTTTGGTTCCACCGATGACGCCGGTGAAGAACAGCACCGCCAAAAGACCGCCCAGCACCAACAGCGCCCCTAAGCCGATGAGCACGCCAGTCCAAATCTTTTTCTTCCGCTTGCAGTTGTCACACAGGTTCTCGCTGACCCGACAGGTGCCGCCGCAGTTGCTGCACCGGCCGTACCAGCTCTTTCCTGCCGCAGGGGACTGCGCCGGGGCGGTAGACCGAGCCTGAGCAAATGTCCCTGCGTCCTCTGTCTCCTCCCTTGTCCACCGATCGTCTGTGGAGGTATGGGTGGACGGCTCCTCCGGCGGCGTCCAGGCGCGGTCATGGAACAAACTCTGCGTCGCCTCCGTGGATTCCGTGGGAAATCTGTCTACCCCATCCCGCGTGAGCAGCGATTCCGTGCCCTCTGTTGGCTCCTGGGGCAGCGCCCGCCCACAGGAACTGCAAAAGCGTGCGCCGGGGCGGAGGCTCGCGCCACAATAGGGGCAGTTCATCGTCTATCCCCCTGCGCTACCTTGCAGCCGCAGTTATGGCAGAACACCTGATCGTCCTCCAAGGTCACGCCGCACTGCGGACAGGTGTGCGCCGTGGGCGTCGATTCCTGCATCGGCACGGGATCTGCCCACGCTTGCGGCGGGATCAGATTCTCCCCTCTCCGGTCTTCCTGCGGGGGCATCCCCAAATCCCAGTCCTGCTCCTCCTTCTGTTCGGGCAGCAGGACGGGCTGTTCCAAATCTACAGCCGCCACAGGCGGGTGCGCTTCCTCCGGCTCCGACGGCATCACTGGGGCGCTGTTCTCCCAAACCAGCTCTTCCTCTACAGGCAGATGCCGGTCATCTCTAAGGGAGGAGGGTAACGGAATAGTGTAACGAATGCCATCCGCCGTTTTTATCCTGCAGTCGCCACAGGCAGTACAGAAGTTGCGGCCTGCTTCCCACGGTGCGCCGCACTTGGCGCAGACCTCCTTCTGAGGCTGCGTCTCAGGCTGTTCCTCCGGTTGTTCCTGAGGCTGTTCCTGGGGCTGCGGCGCTGCATCGGTGCCAGGGATGAATTCCATCTGCCCGCCGCAGATGGTACAGAACGCCGCGCCCGCCGGAGCCACTGCCCCGCAGTTTTTGCAGCGGCTCACGTCCTGGGTGATCGCTCTGCCGCCGCAGTTGGGGCAGAACACCGAATTCTTGGGAATATCCTCTCCGCAGTTGGGGCAGGCTACCAGCCCCCGCAGGCTCCGCTGCTCCTCTTTCAGCTGTTCCATCTGCTGCAAGAGGTCGGTGATCTGCTGCACAAAGGGCCGCAGCTCCTCTCGTTCCTCCTGCCGGAAGGTTGCATAGTAACACTCGCCCAGCCCTTGGTAGCACTGGTACAGCGCATTCTGCGTCTCTGCGATACGGTTATTCACCTTCGCGTCCTCTGACATCCCCCAGAACGAGTTCTGTCCGTTCCCGTTGACCGCCTGGGTAAACCGATCAAAAAATGCCATGGTGTTTTCCCTCCTTATCAATAATAGTCTTCCTGGTTCCAATTCCAGCTGATCTCTGTGATCACACCATCTTCATCAAACCGGAATTCCATTTCTTCATGCGCATCATTCTGGCAAATCGCAGAATCCTCGTCATACATTTCTTCGTCATCGCTTTCCTCGGTAGCCCACTGATTGCCGAACAGATACCATCCTTTTTCCTCTAATATTGCCCTTGCCTCTTCCTTGCTTTGGCCTACGTAACATCCATACAGACTGTAGTTCTCATCTCTACAGAAAATGTTGGAAATGTGGCTTTCCGTTTCCTCTTCAAAGGCTCCGACCCCCGGATTGGAAACATAGTAGCGCATGAGATAACGCTCTCCGGCATTAAAATGCACCGCTTCATCCGACGCCGTGATCTGGTCGCCATCCGTGCTATCTTCGTATGTGCTGTCCTCGTATGTGCTGTCCTCGTCTGTACTGTCTTCGTCCATGTCATCAGGATCAAAGGTCTCATAGCGTGTGCGGTCATCATAATTTTCATCCGTGCTGCTTTCCCCGCCGACAGTCTCCTGGAACAACTCCACGTCATTTATCATGTCGCTCAGCTCAGTCCGCTCCGGATCAGACGGCTCCGGCGTCACCGGTTCTTCCGGTTCCGAATCGTTGCCAGGCTCCGGCTCCGGTTCCGGCTCTGTGGTATCGCCTTCTTCATAGCCCTTGCTGATACAAATGGTGATGGCCGTCTTGGGCATGAGCAGCGTGCCGCCGTCCTGACTCTGCTGGAACACACAGCCCTTTTCCACGTCGGCGCAATAATCGCTCTCGCCTACCTTGATGTTCTCAAAGCCTGCGCTCTTCAGCTCTGCCTTCGCCTCCCCTTCCGTCATACCGATGACATAGGGGACGATGAGCTTGTCCGTTCCCAGGCAGACGGTCAACTCAATTTTGGTGCCCTTCTGCGCCTGCTTGCCGCCGTCCACGCTCTGCTTCATGATGGTACCGGCCTGGAAGTCATCATCCTTTTTGCCCTTCAGCGTGGTCTGGTAGCCACACTTCTGCATGATGCTGACCGCCTTTTCCGCATCCAACCCCACGACATCCGGCACGCTGCCCTTGGGGTCTGCGCCCAGGCTCTCGTAGAGGGTGATCTGAGCGTCTGCCTTGATGCAAGCGCCGGTCTTAGGCTTCTGGTCGAAAATTCTACCTTTTACGATGTACGGATTGTAGCCGTTTTCCTTGCTGATATTGGAGAAACCGGCATTTTTCAGCACCTTTTTGGCCTGTTCCGTCTCTAGATCGACGATATTGGGCATCACCAAGGTGCCAGCTCCGGTGCAGACCGTCAGGGTGATCTCCGTCCCCTGTTCTGCGGTCTTACCACCGGCCAGGCTCTGAGCCAAGACGGAGCCCTTTTTCGCCGAGCTGTCCTCTTTGCCCTTGAGGCTGACCTTCAAGCCCTTGGCCGTCATGGCTGCGGCCGCTTTCTCCGCGTCCATCCCCAGCACATCCGGCACACTGACCTGATTTTCCTGCATACTCACGTTCAGCGCCACCGGGTTCCGTTTCCAAGCCCGCTTCTCCGCCTCCGGAGACTGGCTGAGCACCTTCCCCGGAGAATCCACGCCGCTGTAGTCCTCTTCCACCGTGTAGTGGAAACCGGCGTCCTCCAGCGCTGCGATGGCGTCCTCCTGGCTTTTGCCCACCAGGTTGGGGACTTCGCTGGTCATGGTGCCATAGGCTGCCGCAAAGGCGCCGCCGCCGACCACCAGCAGCACCACCAGCACCACCGCTGCCCAACGCATCCAGCGCAGGCCGCCTTTCCGGCGGGGGGGCGGGGTGGGAATGACCGGCGGTTCCGGATAAATGGGTGGATCATCTGACGGCCATTCACCATTACCGCCGCCGTCTATCGCGGTGTCTGTCTCATCGCCAGTGCCATTCCAAGAACCATGGGGAAGGTTTGGTTCCAGCTCCACCTGACCCCCATGCAGCACGATGTCCAATGCCTGACGCATGGCGGCAGGGCTGGCGAAACGATTTTGGGGGTTGAAGCTGCACGCCTTCAGGACGATCTCCGCCAAGTCACCCTGTTCCCGGCTGGGCATGGGGAGGGGTTCCCCGCTCATGCGGCGCATGAGTGCCTGTTCCTGGTCTTCGTAGCGGATGGCCTGGGGGTAAGGGGGCATAAAGGGGGCGCGGTTCTCGTTGAGCAGGCGATAGAGCACCATACCCAAGGAGTACAGGTCTACGCTCTTGTTGTACGCCTCGCCACGGTACACCTCCGGCGCCATGTAGCTATAAGTACCCTTTCGGGACATCCCCGACTTGGTCCGCTCCTCCGTGCGGGCGATGCCGAAGTCGCCCAGCTTGAAATGCCCCTGTTTGGACAGGAAAATGTTCTCCGGCTTGATGTCCCGATGGATGATGTCCCTCTCCTGGCACACCTCCAACGCACTGCACACGTCCATGCCCAGGCGGATCACTTCCTCCCGGGTGATGCCGTTCTGCTGGATGTACTTGTTCAGCGGCACCAACAGTTCCATCTGCAAATAGATGTCCCAACCGGGGTCGTCGGGGTGCTTGCGCACCTCATGGTTCTGGTAGTTGACGATGTTGCTGTTCCCCTGCAGCTCGGACATCAGGGCGATCTCCTTCACGCTGTCCTCCACGATGCTGTGGTAGTACTCCGTGATGTTGTCGTCGGTCATCCCCGCCCCACGCACGGCATCCACGTCGCTGGGGGATTTGGGGATGCTGATGATCTTCAGGGCTGCCCGATAGGTCTGGCCGAACTCTTCCTTTTGAATCTCATACACCTGGCCAAAGGACCCGCGGCCAAGCTCGCGGACGACTTGCCAGTCGCCATATTTCGGTAACATATTTCTTACCTCGCTCTCTTTCTGTTACTTTATCTTAATGGACTTGGTCTTGCTGCACTCGCTTTCTAGGGCATACTCCTTATTTTCTTTATAGGAATACATTTTCACATAGTATTTTTTCCTGCTTTTCAGCCCTTTTACTACCACGTTAGACACAGAATTCTTTTTAATTTCTATAAATTTCACTTTTGAGAATTTTTTATCAGTGGAATATGCGATTATATATCCACTACAGTTAGTATCTTTCTTCCAAGAAACTTTCATCTGTCCCTTTTTGGGCGAAGATACTTTGGTAATAGTAGGAGTTTTGGGATTAACAATTATCTCAATATGGTCTACGCTGGCATTAAAATTCTCTGACTCAGACAAATAAACGCTAATAATTACCCATCCAATAAATTTTTTGGGAAGCGTTACTTTTCCCTTGCTGTCTACCTTAACTTTTTTATTGTTCGACTTATATTTTACAATCTTTCCTTCCGCAGCAATCGCGTTTAGATTAAAGCGTCTCACTTTGTCAGAATACTTTTCCTCCCATAAAAAGTACTCCTCGTTACTATCTGAGTCTGAGATTGTTCCATCATGAGATTTATCTACATCATATATATAGTTATCCCCTTTGTTAACAACCCCCTCGATGGTATCTAGTTTTTGAATATTTCCATTCTCGTATGTTACTTCCCAATAATAAGAAAATGTTCCTACTGTATCAAAGTATTCATATGTTTCAGCATATTTTTCAGAATCTTTAATTTCCCAGTCTTCCCATGACTCAAACTCTTTCTCACCCTGCCATTTGATGAACAGTTCTACTTTCCTAATTGCAGCATCTCCAGTCCACCAAATATTGAAGTAATACTTCTGTTTACCCGTATACAATGTGGCCCACTTTGGTTTCTTTTCATCGTTTTCAAAATAATCCCAAATAGAATCTTCTGAAATATTCCAATGAAATGTATTCGTCGCAAATGTCCTCAGCCCATCCCCCGATTCGCCAACCGTCTGGGACTGCGTTTGCGTCGGTTCTCCGCCGGTGTTCTTTGTTGCCGTAGCGACCTTAGTGGATACCTGCTCCTTCTGCTGATCCGTAACGACTTTCGCCTCAGAATCAGACACGACCAGGGTATCCCCTGTATCCGCTGCCCACGCGCCGGTCGGCAGCACGCCCACTGCCATGACCAGCGCCAGCAGGAGGGCTAATATGCGCTTGTTCACTTGTTCAACATTCCTTTCTAGTTTAGCGCTATTTTTACTAGCGCCCTACTTCACTTTAATAGACTTGGTTTTACTCTGCTCACTGAATGAACTAATCATCTTACCAAAAGACTTATACTTTTTGTAAGCGCTCATTCGCACATAGTATCTCTTTTTACGTTTTGCTCCCTTTATCAACAAACTAGTTGCTGAATTCTTTTTGATTGTTATATGCTTCGTTTTGGAAAAGTTTTTGTTCGTGGAATACGCAATTTCATATCCATCACACGCTGAATCTTTTTTCCACGAAACTTTAATCTGTCCTTTTTGGGGAGAGGATAACTTGGTAATAGTAGGGGGTTGAAGCTCAATTTCTATTATCACCTTATCTGTAGCAGCACGAAAATTCTTTGTTGCTGGCAAGGAAACACTAATAATTACTTCTCCAACAAACTTTTTAGGAATCGTCACCTTCCCTTTACCGCTTACCTTGACTTTCCTATTATTGGATTTATATTTTATAATATCTCCTTCAGCTGCATAAACATTTAAATCGATATTCCTCGCTTTTGTAGAATACCTCTTTAACCAACAAAGATAGCTCTCATCTACAGTGTCACAAGTACCCGCCTCAGAAGACTCGCTAAGTATATAATTATATCCCTTATAAATAGATACGTTAGTTGTATTTAATCTTTGAATATCACCATTTTTGTATGTTACTTCCCAATAGTAAGCGAATGTTCCCACTGTATAAAATTTTTCATATGTTTCAGTATATTTTTTAGAATCTTCAATTCCCCAGTACGCATATGAATGAAACTTTTTCTCACCCGGCCATTTGACGAACAGTTCTACTTCCTCAATTGCAGCATCTCCAGTCCACCAAATATTGAACCAATACTCCTGTTTGCCCGTATACAATGTGGCCGGCTTTGGTTCCTTTTCATTGTATTCAAAATGACCCCAAATGGAATCTTCCGAAACATTCCAATAAAATGTATTCGTCGCAAATGTACTCGGCCCATCCCCCGACTCGCCAACTGTCTGAGACTGCGTTTGCGTCGGTTTTCCGCCTGTGTTCTTTGTTGCCGTGGCGACCTTAGTAGATGCCTGTTCCTTCTGCTGATCCGTAACGACTTTCGCCTCAGAATCAGATACGACCAGGGTATCCCCTGTATCCGCTGCCCACGCGCCGGTCGGCAGCACGCCCACTGCCATGACCAGCGCCAGCAGGAGGGCTAATATGCGCTTGTTCACTTGCCCAGCTCCTTCCTCATTCACATTCTTTCTGCTCATGTGTTACTTTATTTTAATGGACTTGGTCTTACTGTAATCACTATATAGGTCCCACGACTTAGTTCCCTTATATGCACAAATGCTTACATAGTATTTTTTTCTACGTTTCATCCCTTTTACTATCACGCTAGACACAGAATTCTTTTTAATATATATGTATTTCGCTTTTGAGAATTTTTTGTTAGTGGAATACACAATTATATATCCACTAACGCTTGTATCTTTCTTCCAAGAGACTTTCATCTGTCCCTTTTGGGGCGAAGATACTTTAGTAATGGTAGGAGTTTTTGGAGTAACATCTATCACAATATAGTCTACGCTAGCATTAAAGTTCTCTGTCGCAGGCAAATAAACGCTAATGATGACTCTTCCAACAAATTTCTTAGGAATCGTTACCTTTCCCTTATTGCTTACCGTGACCTTCTTATTATTGGACTTGAATTTTTTAATCTCTCCCTCAGCTGCATACGCCTCTAGAGCAAGGTTTCTTGCTTTATCAGAATATTTTCTTTCCCACCAAAAATAATCGTCATCACCGGTGCCAGTCCATCCAGTACGAGACTCATTTACATCCCATACATAGTTATCTCCCTTATAGACAGACACATCGGTTTCATCCAATTTTTGAATACTGCCATTTTTATATGTTACTTCCCAATAATAAGAGACTGTTCCTACTGTATAAAATTTTTCAGAGGAGGTATACTCATATTTTTTAGAATCTTCAATTGTCCAGTACCTATATGAATGAAACTTTTTCTCACCCGGCCATTTGACGAACAGTTCTACTTCCTCAATTGTAGCATCTCCGGTCCACCAAATATTAAAGTAATACTCCTGTTTACCCGTATATAACGTAGCCGGCTTTGGTTCCTTTTCATCGTATTCAAAATGCCAGAAAATACCGTCCTCCGAAATGTTCCAATAAAATGTATTTGTCGCAAACGTACTCGGCCCATCCCCTGATTCGCCAACTGTCTGAGACTGCGTTTGCGTCGGTTTTCCGCCTGTGTTCTTTGTTGCCGTGGCGACTTTGGTGGATGCCTGTTCCTTCTGCTGATCTGTAACGACTTTCGCCTCAGAATCAGACACGACCAGGGTATCCCCTGTATCCGCCGCCCACGCACCGGTCGGCAGCGCGCCCACTGCCATGACCAGCGCCAAAACCAACGCTAACACTCTCTTTTTCATCGTTCATTCTCCTTTCTTTTTACCACCAGTCCACGTCTTTGTCGTTGACTACCACGGTATCCGATTTCTTTTTATTCTTTTTCTTCTTTGTGCTGCCAGAGCTCTTCTTCGGCGTATAACTGCTCTTCGGTGTATACTTCGGTGTATAAACCGGCTTCGCCCCAACGCTGATCGTAAAGTTGACCGCACTTCCCTTATCCGTCTGGCTTCCGGCGGTCTTGCCCTGGCCGCAGACGTTGCCATAGGCATAGGAGCTATAACTAGTGGTGACGCTGCCCACGCTCAGGCCCGCCGCCTTCAATGCGCTTTCCGCTTCGGCACGGGTCTTCCCCATCAGGTTGGGGATCTTCACCTGTTCTGCGCCCTTGCTGATCGTGAATGTGATCGTATCCCCCTCCTGTACGGTTTCACCGGCTTTGGGGCTCTGCTCGGCCACATTGCCTTTCTGGGCGATGCTGCTGAAGGCTTCGGAGGTCTTGACCTTCAAGCCCAGCTTTTCCGCCTTTTGCACCGCATCCTTCTGGCTCATTCCGGTAAACTGTTCCAATTTCACCGGCTTCGGGCCCTTGCTCACCGTCAGGGTCATGGTGTCACCTTCGGCCAATTTCGCGCCTTTCTCAGAGGACTGTTTTACGATCACACCCTTGTCATATTTCAGGCTGTACTGCTTCTTTTCCTTGACCGTAATGCCACGCTTAGTCAGGCTCTTTTTCACCTTGTCGGCCTGCTTCCCGGTGTAATCCTTCACCTCTGTCTGCTTGCCCAAGCTCACAGCCACGGACAGCACGGCGCCTTTTTTCGCCCGCTTCCCTTCTCGCTCGCAGGATGCGATCTTGCCCTTGTCCGCTTCCTCCGAGTAGACCGATTTTCCTTCCTCCAGGATGAGGCCATTCTCCTTAAAGAGCTCTTCCGCTTCTGCAATGGACAGGTTCATGACATCCGGAACGGCCACTGTCGTCAGCCTATAAAATCCGAAATAGCCACAGACCAGCACCAGGACAGCCGCACAGGCAATGAACACTTTCTTCTTCCAGGACTTGGGCTGTTCTGCCACCCCGTCCTCTTCCTCCGTTCGCTGCACATCCTGAGTGTCCTCTTCTTGCAGTTCCTCCTGCTCTTCCGCAGACTTATCCTTTTCATCCCACAGGAATACCGTCTCTTCCTCCGACGCAATCTCTCCCGTCTTGTCAAACAGAGAGATCGTTCCATCTTCCGTGTCCGCTTTCGGCGTTTCCTCTTGGTCGGACGAGACCACATCTTCCGCAGGCTCATCCGCTTTTTCCGACAGGAATACGGTCTCTTCTTCTGAAACCACCTCTCCTGTCTTATCAAACAGGGAGATTGTTCCCTCATCTGTGTCTTCTTTCGGCGTTTCCTCCTGGTCAGACGCGACCACTTCTTCTGCTGTCTTGTCCTTTTTTTCCGGCAGGAATACGGTCTCTTCTTCTGAAACCGCCTCTCCTGTCTTATCAAACAGGGAGATTGTTCCCTCATCTGTGTCTTCTTTCGGTGTTTCCTCCTGATCGGACGCGGCCACTTCTTCCGCAGGCTCATCCGCTTTTTCCGTCAGGAATACGGTCTCTTCTTCCGTCTCATCCTTTGCGGTTTGATCGAACGGCGTCACTGTCCCATCTTCCACAGCCTCCTGCGGCGTTTCCTCGTTGTGCGGTACTGCCGGCTCCGTTTTTTCCTCCGGCTGCTTGCCCTCCTCATCGGCAGGCTGATCGTCCAACTGCTCTTCCAGCTCGATTGCGGCAGCCTTCTTGCGCTCCTCCTCGTTCTTGAGCAGGGCTTCCAGTTCCTCCCGCATCTCCTTGGGGCTGGCATAGCGGTCTTTCGGGTCAAAGCTGCACGCTTTCAACACGATCTCCGCCAGTCGTCCCTGATCCTTGCCGGGCATGGGCAGCGGTTCCCCCTGCATCCGACGGATGAGGGCTTGTTCCTGATCCTTATACTGAATCTTATCCGGATAGGGCGGCATAAAGGGGCCGCGGTTGTTGTTCAGCAGGCGGTAGAGCACCAGACCCAGGGAGTACAGGTCTACGCTGTCACTGTAAGCTTTCCCCGAATAGATTTCCGGCGCCATGTAGGTGTACGTCCCCTTCCGGGACATACCAGACATGGTACGCTCGGCGGTGCGGGCGATGCCGAAGTCGCCTAATTTGAAGTCGCCTTGGTCTGAGACAAAGATGTTGTCCGGTTTGATGTCCCGGTGGATGATATGCAGCTTCTGGCAGCGCTCCAACGCATGGCAGACGCCAATGCCCACGTTCACCACATCCCGCAGGGTGATGACATGGCTGGCGGTGTATTTGCTCAGGGAGGTGAGCAGCTCCATCTGGATGAGAATATCCCATCCAAACCCGTCAGTATGGGGCTGGACTTCGTGGTTTTGGTAGTTGACGATGTTGGTGTGCCCCTGCATCTGGGACATCATGGCGATCTCCCGCACGCAGTCCTCTACGATCCCTTTATAATATTCCGTCACATCCGCTTCACTCAGACCCTGACTGCGGATCTGATCGACCTCCGAACGCTCCTGCGGAATGGTGATGACCTTCAACGCCGCGTGGTATGTATACCCGTACTCTTCCCGCGCGATCTCATACACCACACCAAAGGAGCCTCGGCCAATCTCTCGGACGATCTTCCAATTTCCATAGGTCGGTTGCATTTGTTTCATCCTCTCTCTACCTCACCCCAACAAATATTCCCCTTAAATTTCGCTTTTGCTTGGCTGGTCCATGTTGTATCGTTTTCATTGTAAAATACGTCAACCTCTACAGCAGAATCAAAAGGATTCATCATATTCTCCCCTCCAAATCCACTAGAATAGTTGCCATCAAAAAACAACGTCATTCCATCATGTGTTGCTGCTGCAAACGCATAATCTCCTATTTCCTCTACACTTTCCGGTATTGCAATGATCTCACAGTCAATATGAAAAAACGCATGATCCCCGATTTTTTCCACACTGTTCGGAATGTATACTTCACTAATAGATAAATCACTAAACGCCCATGCGCCAATCGAAGTAATTCCATCTTCGATTTCAATCGTTACATCGTCAGCTACAACGTCATGCCATGGTATAGTATCTGAGCTTGAATAATCTTTCATTTCTCCTGACCCACTAAAACGCAATGTATTGCTTTCAGCATCATAGTTCCACGTGATGTCTTTACCTGCACTAAAACTTGCCTGCCAAGGACGATAGACACACACAAATATAACAACAATAATTGCAGCAAGCATAGCCGCTATCCCTAGGTCAACCAGAAACTCTCTTCTTTTCCTTTCCGGATCCTCTTCTTCAACCGCTTCTTCTATCTCACGGGGCGTTACATCTACCTGCTCTTCCGGCAAATCCTCCTTCGCCTTTTCCCAGAGCGAAATCGTTTCATTACCCTCCTGCTCCTGCTCCGGCTTCGGCTCCGGCTCGACTTCTTTTTCCGGCACTTTTTGCTTTTCATCCCACAACCAGATGGTCTCATCCGGTTCCGTCTTCGGTTCCACTGTGGGTTCCGGCGGAACGGGAACAGGCGGCTCGACAGGCGGCTGCACGCTCTGGTTGGGGTGCTTGGCCTGCCAGAGCAATTCCTCCAGCTCCTCCCGCATCTCTTGGGGGCTGGCATAGCGATCTTTCGGGTCGAAGCTACAGGCTTTCAACACGATCTCCGCCAGCTTCCCCCGCTCTTCCCCCGGCGACGGCAGGCGATCGCCCCGCATCCGGCGGATCATCGCCTGTTCCTGATCCTGGTACCGAATCTTCTGAGGATACGGCGGCAGGAAGGGTTCCCGGTTGTTATTCAGCAGGCGGTAGAGCACCAGACCCAGGGAATAAATATCCACCTGATGATTATACGCCTTGCCCTGGTACACCTCCGGCGCCATGTAAGTATACGTCCCCTTCCGGGACATACCGGACATGGTGCGCTCCGCCGTACGGGCGATGCCGAAGTCACCCAGCTTGAAATCTCCCTGGTCGGAGACAAAGATGTTTGCCGGTTTGATGTCTCGGTGGATGATCCCCAACTTCTGACACCGCTCCAGCGCCTTGCATACGCTGATGCCCAAAGTCACCACGTCTTTCCGGGTCATGCCATGGGCTGCCATGTACTGATTCAGCGGAGTCAACAGCTCCATCTGGATCAGAATATCCCAACCCACGCCATTCTCCTGCCGGTGTACCTCATGGGCTTGGTAATTGACCACATTGGTGTGCCCCTGCACCTTGGACATGAGGACGATCTCCCGGACGCAATCCGTCATGATGTCCTGATAATACTCCGTAATGTCCTTCTCACTCATCCCCAAGCTGCGCACCTGTTCCACGTCCGCTGCCCCCTGGGGGATGTGGATGACCTTTAAGGCTGCACGGTAAACATAGCCAAATTCCGACTTCTCAATTTCATACACCGTGCCAAACGAGCCTTTGCCCAACTCTCGGACAATGCTCCAATCTCTATAGGTTGGCTGCATTTCTTTCATCCTCTCTATACTAAACCCTTTTCATCTCTCATTCGACCTTTCTCGAATGTTACCAGTTTGTTCTGTTGCTATATAAAATTCAATGTTCCCATGCCATTGGAAATCGCTCTATCCACTTTACCAAATCATAGACATAAGCGCAAAAAATCCAAGTAACCCCAACACCAGGATAGCAAGCAACACATATCCAAAAACAGCAAGCACCTTCCGAATGACACTCTTCTGTTTCTTCGGCTGCGGTTCTCTCTCGTACCACTCCTGCACCCGTTTGGGGCGTTCCTTTGCCCGATCCACTTTGTACTGGGTAACTTTCTTTGCTCTCTTGCGTCGGCCAAAGATCGTCCCCCACAGGGAGATGGTTCCCGTTTCTTCCGGCTCATCGTTTTGCTGAGGAATAAACGGTGTTACCGGCTTCAATATCTGCTCCTGCTCTGGTACGACCTTTTTTTCCGGCACTTTCGGCACATCATTCCACAGGCTGATGGTTCCATCCGGTTCCACGATATCCGGTTTCGGCGGAACAGGAATAGGCGGCGGAACGGGAATGGGCGGCTCGACAGGCAGCTTCATGGTCTGGTTGGGGTGTTCGGCCTGCCAGAGCAGTTCCGCCAGCTCTTCCCGCATCTCCTTCGGATTGGCATAGCGATCTTTCGGGTCGAAGCTGCACGCTTTCAACACGATCTCCGCCAACTTCCCCCGCTCTTCTCCCGGCGGCGGCAGGCGATCGCCCCGCATCCGGCGGATCATCGACTGTTCCTGATCCTGGTACCGAATCTTCTGAGGATACGGCGGCAGGAAGGGTTCCCGGTTGTTATTCAACAGGCGGTAGAGCACCAGACCCAAGGAATAAATATCCACCTGATGGTTATACGCCTTGCCCTGGTACACCTCTGGCGCCATGTAAGTATACGTTCCCTTCCGGGACATACCGGACATGGTGCGCTCCGCCGTACGGGCGATGCCGAAGTCGCCCAGCTTGAAATCTCCCTGGTCGGAGACAAAGATGTTGGCCGGTTTGATGTCTCGGTGGATGATCCCCAGCTTTTGACACCGCTCCAGCGCCTTGCACACGCTGATGCCCAAGGTCACCACGTCTTTCCGGGTCATGCCATGGGCTGCCATGTACTGATTCAGCGGAGTCAACAGCTCCATCTGGATCAGGATGTCCCATCCCACGCCATTCTCCTGCCGACGCACCTCATGTGCTTGGTAATTGACCACATTGGTATGCCCCTGCATCTGGGACATGAGGACGATCTCGCGGATGCAATCCGTCACGATGTCCTGATAATACTCTGTAATGTCCTTCTCACTCATCCCCAAGCTGCGCACCTGTTCCACGTCCGCGGCTCCCTGGGGGATGTGGATGACCTTTAAGGCTGCACGGTAGACATAGCCAAATTCCGACTTCTCGATCTCATACACCGTGCCAAACGAGCCTTTGCCCAGCTCCCGGACAATGCTCCAATTTCCATACTGTAGTGCCAATCCCTTCGCTCCTTCTCTCTTTTTTCATCACAATGCTTCCAGTTCTGTCCGCATCTCCTTCGCGGTTGGATAACGCTCCTCCGGGCGGAACCGACACGCTTTCAACACGATCTCGGCCAGTTTCCCCCGCTCCTCGCCCGGCGGCGGCAGGCGATCGCCTCGCATTCGCCGGATCATCGCCTGCACTTGATCTTCATACCGGATGGGCGTTGGATAGGGCGGCAGGAACGGGCCACGGTTGTGGCTTAGCAGGCGGTAGAGCACCAACCCAAGGGAGTATAGGTCGCTCCTGCCGTCCGCCGTCTTTCCCTGATAGCGTTCCGGCGCCCAATGGGGATTTGCGCCTACGCCTCTTCTGCCAGGCTGCGCACATAGATCAGCTGCATTCAGGGCATCCAACTTGAACGCCCGTTGGTCGCTGACAAAGATGTTGCCGGGCTTGATGTCCGGGTGAACGCCCCCGCATTTTTCACACGTCTCCAACGCTTTGCACAGACTGACACCCAAAGTCACCACGTCTTGTCTGGTCATCGTATGGGTGTTCAGGTACCGGTATAGCGGTGTGAGCAGCTCCATCTGAATCAGGATCTCCCATCCTTCCCCATCTGCGCGAGGGCGGACTTCATAATTCTGGTAGTCTAAAAGATTCGTATGCCCTTGCTCCTGGGAAAGCAAGCGGATTTTTTGCAAAACGGCCTCCACTTGGCCACAAATCCGACCGGCATCCGCTCCTTCCTGCCGAACCGAGATGACTTTCAGCGCTGCACGGCAGACACGGTCAAGCTCCGACTTCTCGATCTCATACACCGTGCCAAATGAGCCTTTGCCCAGCTCTCGGACAATGCTCCAATCTCCATACTGTAGTGCCACACGCTTCCGCTCCTTCTCTCGTCGTTCCGGGCTTACGGCTCCTCTTTTCGCCGCAGACCCAGCCATTCTGCCAGCAGTCTGCCCTTGCTCTTCTTGCAGCGTTTCCCAGTATAAGGGGGCGCCAATTCCTTGGTCTTTGCCCTTGACTCTGCCGCTCTTTCCATCTGCTGCGGCAGTTCCACGGTCTGTTCTTCCTGGAGCATAATCGCCTGGGTCTGCTCCATATTCGGCATCTTTTTGACGTATTGTGGGTGCATTTCCACCGGTTCTCGCACTTTTTCTTCAGAAACACCAATAAGCAACACAGTGATATTATCTCGACTGCCTTGCTTCTCCGCACACGCTATTAAATTTCTACAACAATCGGTCAACGACGGCTCCTGCTGCATCACCTGCATCATTTCCGCGTCCGTCAACCCTTCGCACAGCCCGTCGCTGCACAGCAAATACCGATCCTCTTCCTGCACCGGTTCCCACTCGGTCACATAGGGATCCAGCTCCATCTCCGACGGCTCGATGCCCAAATGCTGGGTCAGCTGGTTCCGCGCCTTGTGGTGCCGGGCGGTCTCCTGGGTGAGGATCCCGGCGTCGATCATGGTCTGCACATGGTTGTGATCCTTGGAGAGCTGCTCCAGCTTGCCCCCTCGAATCCGATAGACGCGGCTGTCCCCCACGTTGACCGCCTGAACCTGCCCGTCTCGCAGGAACAGTCCGGCAAAAGTGGTGCCCATGTTCAGCTGGTGTTCCTTCTGATAGGCACAGATCTTATCGTTGGCCGCCGTGATATAGCCGCTCCAATCCTGGCACAGCTCCGCCGTCGTCCGCTCCTGCAACGCCTCCACGGCGAGGGCGGCGGCAACCTCACCCGCCTGTTCTCCGCCCATGCCATCGCAGACCGCGAACACCTGGCACGGTTCCACCGATGTGCCGCCGGTACGGTAATTGCGGGTCTCCATCGGTTTTGCCATCCCGTTCATGTAAAAGTTATCCTGATTGGTGCGCCGCACCACACCGCCGCCGGAGTCTGCAACATAGGTCGCTCGTATCATCGCTCGCTCACCCTTCCGCTTTCTCTGTCTGCTCTTCCAATTTCTCGCGCAGCAGCTTGGTCACTTTTTCCAGATTCTCCTCCAGGCGATCCAAAAAATCCGCCCGCTCCGGGTTCTCATAGCCCCGGAACACCACGTCATTGATCTGGTCGTGGTTGAAGAAGAACATACTCTTCACGTCAAAAAACCCTTCCGGATAGAGGACGCCCAGGTAATCGTACTCGGTGACCTGTCCTTCGTTGTCCACTGTGGACTGCATGATCCCGATGATCATCGCCTTCTTGATGCCGTTCTTGAGCAGAACGACGCTGCCGATGGGTAATAATTCTCTGATCGCTGCCATTGTTATCCCTCACTTTAGTTTTTCCATCGTGCGACTGCACTTTTCATTTGATTTGCCATATATCCGTTTACTTTTCCAAGGTACTGGCTTGCCGCCCGGTAACCATTCATCACTTTCTCTACGCTGTCCTTTCCCGTCTCCCAGAACACCTCTACGCCGCTATAAACCGTCACTCCAGCGGAGCCCGGCAGCACCATCGCAGTCTTTGCCCAGGTCGGCAAATTCATGTTGTTGATGTACTCCTTTGCCTTGTCTGTGTTCCGCTCAAAGATGGCATTGGCCTGATCGACGTTGATGTCCACGATCCCCAGCGTCAGCGCCTTCAGCAAGGAGCGACTGCCTGTGAGCCCGCTATCCAACAACGTTTTTCCGTAATCAACGATGTCATAAACGCCATCCTTGCTGTACATCATGACATCTCCCGTAAAGCGCGTGAACATAGTTGCCAGCGCAGACAGCGGCGCAACGGTCTTTAAGCCTTCCCACGTGGTGATCTTTTCTTTTCCCACGAATTTATAGAGTGCAGTCCCGAAGCTTCCGCCGCTGCTGATATAGTCTCCGCTCTCCCGTAAAAAATCCTGTAGGGACTTTCCGTATAGCTTGGAACCCTGCTGCAAAATGCCCCATATGCCTGCCAACACCCCAAGTTGATTCTCTGCAAGGATGTTTTTCTTAAACTTTTCCCGCCACTTCTCCAATTCCGTTGCCGATTTCAGCAGCTTAAAGAAGTTGGAGGTCAGCTCCGGGCCAGAGTTGGACTGATCCGACAAGCCCAATAGCGCGGCATACATCCCCAGTATGGACCCGAAACCGCCGATGCCGCTGTCTTTCAGGATCTTCGCCAGGGCATCTACATATTTTTTGATCTCGTCCAGAGCCTTTTTCCAGTCTCTCGCGTTTTCCGAGTCGCCGTCCTCGCTCCCCCAGGCGCCTCCGCCACCGCCGCCGCTTCCGCCGCCGGATGTGGAACCGTCATTGGAGCCGCCACTGCCTTTCCCAGCGTTCGCCTGTTCGGTCCGCTCGTACTGCCGGATGGCCTCCAAAAGCGCCTGACGCAGCTGCTCCGCGTGGTTGGAGAGAAGGGTCAGGTTCTGATTCTGCTGACCCAGGACCTGGCGGACGCGCTTGCTGACCGCTACGTCCCAGCTCAGCCGCTGATTGACTTCGTTCACATCCTGCGCCGCCGCATTCAGCCGCTGCACGAGCTGTCCCAGTTCCTCGTACTGATTCTGCATCGCTTCGGTGTTTACCTTTAACATCTCATCTTCTCTCCCTTCGCCCTGTCCCATGGACAGGCTTCTCCTGAGAAGCCTTCCGTTCTCCGGTTAATGCTTCAAAAGAAAGCTGCTAAACGGAACACCAGGGATCTTGTTGGGGTTGGCGTCTTGGAACAGGCTGGACACCTTTTCATAGTAGGCCCGCAACGTTTCATACGTGCCGCCCATGAAAACTGCTGCGCCTGCGGGCAAGGTCAGGGCGATCCGTTTTGCGGTGTTCCCCTGCGTGATCCGTGCAATGTACGCACTCACCCGACCCACGTTTCTCTCGTAGCTTGCTAACAGCTCCTTGTGATCGATATCTACGGCTCCCCAGAAGACGCCCTTGATCCAGGTCGTCACTCCCTGTGTCGGGCCATTGGTCGCCATCTTCGCCCATTCCTCAAACGTCAGGTTGCCATCCCCCATATAATAGGCTACATCACCGATCATGGTAACTGCCGTCACGGCGATACTGGTAAACGCAGTCTCCATAAACTGCACAGCAATGTTCCCTTGCGGGTCCTTTGCGATGGCCGAATAGAGGGAGGACACCATACCGCCCAGGGATTCGATGAGCTCCTTGGAGTTTCGCATCTTATCCACCCAGCTCATGCCCTGCATCCCTTCCATGGCGGACGCCACGCCCAGGTAGCTCTTGACCAAGCCTGCAATGCACGCCTTATCGGACAACCCAAGCTCTTTCCCCGCCTTTTCTTCCAACAGCTTATAGATCTTGTCCAGCACTCCCATGCCTTCCTTTGTGGCATCGGTCAACAGCTGCATGATCTCTTTCAGGGTCGCGTCGTCCCTCTCCCCCAATTTCACGATCGCCATAATCAGCCCCGCAATGGAGTCGCCCAGTCCCAGCACGTCGCTTTCCGTCAGGCTGCCCAGTCCGCCCAGCCATTTTTCGATCTGCTCGACAAGCTCCTTCCACCGCGATTTCTCTTCGCCACGGAACCCGCCGCCGCCATCACCGCCGCCGAACGCGCCGTTTCCACCGTCGGCAGACGTTTTTCCGCCCTTGCTACTGTTCCCGGCGTTGGCCTGCTCCGTCCGTTCGTACTGTCGGATGGCCTCCAAGAGCGCCTGACGCAGCTGCTCTGCGCGACTGGAGAGAAGGGTCAGATGCTGATTCTGCTGACCCAGGACCTGGCGGACCTGCTTGCTGACCGCTACGTCCCAGCTCAGCCGCTGATTGACTTCGTTCACATCCTGCGCCGCCGCATTCAGCCGCTGCAAGAGCTGACCCAGTTCTTCGTACTGATTCTGCATCACTACGGTATCGACCTTCAACATCTCCGCTTCTCTCCCTTCGCCCTGTCCTATGGACAGGCTCCTCTGGTTTCAGAAGAGCCTGTCCGTGTTCTGGACTCCACTGCAACGCTCCCGCGCTCTCTTACAGATCGCTGGACGGCAGCTCGTCAATGATGCCCTCTACGCTGGTGTTAACGTTGGCGTACTGCTCTGCCATAGCCTGCAGATCCTTGACGTGTTCCTGGATCATGCGATAGATGGTATCCATAGCCGTCTTCAGTGCGCCGAACTTGGTGCGATAGCTATCCCCTGCGTCGCCGGTCCACACGCTGGACAGGCCATTGACCTTGTTGATCATTTCATCATGCAGGGCCTTCACCTGAGTTGCCTGTGCGCTAAATTCATTTGCGGTGCTGGTCAATTTTTCCGGGCTTACTAACAGTTTGGTTTCCATGATAAATCTCCTTTGATTCAAAACGTAACGTATGATTTCTTATGCATCCCTATGCCCCACGCCGGGGCCATTCCTCAATAGGTACGGTTCTTCGCCGTCTCCACATTGACCGCTTCCGCCTTGTCGTATGCCTCGGCGATCTTCCCCAGCGCTTCAATGTACTGCTGCATGAGGCTTGCGAACTTCGTCCACTGCTCCTTGTCGCTGTTGAAGGCGGCGTCAAAGGCGTTGTTCGCATCGCCCTGCCACATGCTCTTCAGCTCCTGCTGCTTTGTCTCCAGGTCTCTGACCCGCTGGATGAACTGGTCGTTGTAGCTGTTCATCTCGTTCTTCACATTGTTCAGCTGTGCGCTGGTTACTTCATACTGTGCCATAATTTGTTCCTCCTAAAATCAATTGCCATATGTTCTCTTTTGTGCCAATTCCACTGCCTTCATCTCCGCGTCATAGTAGCTCTTCGCCGCCCGACGGATGGCAGTTGATACCTTTCCCAAGTGATTTGCGCTATTGTTCAGTTTCCCACCCAATTCTTCGCACTTTTGACAGTATAGGTCAGCGCTCTCGCCCTGCCACTGTGCGCGAAGCCCAGCTGTCAAGTCTTGCAGTTGCTTTTCAATGCTGCTCAATTCGCTGGCACACTCTTCCAGCGCCTTCGCCTGCTCTCCGACTTGTCTAAATTCGACCAGAATCGTTCTTGCTGATTTTCCCATTATTTCACCCACTTTTTTCGTCACAACTCACTTGTCGGCAGTGCCTCGCTGATCTCTTCATTGAGCTGCTCGACGTCCACATACACGCCTGCCATCTCTTCCAGGTCTCTGACCTGCTCCCGATACCGGCGGAGGATGGTCTCGATCTGCTCCAGCTTGCTCTGGTATTGGCTCCGGTGATGCTCGCCTGCCTCACCGATCCAAAAGTTTGCCGTCCCATCGACCAACTGTTTCAGCGCGTCAAATCCGCTCTCCATGCTGCCGATCTGGTTCCTGACCGTACTCGCTTGCTGGGTCAGCTCCTCTGTCCGGACTTTTAAGGTCCCTTCCATTGCCATCTCTCTCCCCCTTTCTAAATCCGGATGCGGGCGATGCTGTCCCGTACCTGCTCTTCGCACCTGTCATATTCCGCTCTGGCAGAGGCCATATCCGAGAGGATCATCCGGATGTCCTGGCACAACGTCTGCAACAGTTGGTCATCCTCCTGGTACTGCGCCTGGAAGGTGTCGTGTGCGCGGCCTTCCCACATGCCGCCCAGGGCGTCAAATCCATTGACGATCTGCTGTCGGATGTGGTCGATGTCCCCCAGCTGTTCCTCCATGGATGTGACCGCCTGCGTCAGCCGGTCGGTATGTACTTCGTACTGCATTCCCTTTCACCTCCGCTTTCTCTCATTCCTGCGGACTGCCGGCCACGAGGATCCGATCCAGTCCCAGATTTTGATATGTCTCGGAACATTCCACCGCTACGATCACGCTGGTGTCGACTATATGCTTCCATCGCGCGGGACGCCGGTAGAAGATCCGCCGCGCCCATTCCGGGATGACCAGCACGCCGGGGCAGTGTGTCTGGCGCCAGCGGCGCCAAATGCGTTCTTTCCAATCGTCTATCATCCGATCTTGCCAGTTCATCTGGTTCCGACGCTCACAGCGTTCATACTGTGCCGCCACTTCGCTGAGCACATTGGCTAATTCCAGCAGGGTATCATACTGATGTCCCAGCTTGAAGTAGTCCCTCCGGATCTGCTCCGGCAGCTGGCCGCCCATCTCGCATGAGTCGTACAGCCTTCTTCTGATCTCTGCCATCTGCTCTAACACGTGGTCGATGCGTTTGGCCAGTTGTCTCAGTTGTGCGCTGCTCTCTCGCAGGCACGTTGTATTTACTTTCATCATTTGTTGTACGCCCCTCTGTTGTTTACAGCTGCATCTTACCACGCCTGCCATTCTTCCGGTGTAAATTGCGCCGAATGGCCGCCGAAATGGGATGAATGGGAGAAAACCGGTGGGTCAGACCAGCAAAAGGGTGTCGCCGGAGCGGACGCCGTTTTCTGCGATGGTGCTGGCCGGGTGCAGGATGGTGCCGCTGCGCTTCTGACACAGCAGGTACAGCTCCTCCCCCTTCTGCACCGTCAACTGCTCCTTCTGGGCGATGGTCTGCACCATCTCCCGGATGACCAGGTTGGTCGATGCCCGTTCCTCGATCTGAAAATCATAGTCCTGATTCAATTCCTGAAAGAAAACATTCACCAATATCATGTCGCGCTCGCTCCTCCCTTTCCATCCAGCCATTGCGCCAGATGCGCCTGGGTCAGCGGGACAGCCGTCTGCCCTTCCTCCAGCCAGATCTGTCCCTCTCGTTCCAGGATCCGTGCCATCCGGGGGGCAGTCTCGCCCACTTCCGCCACCATCAACAGCGCCAGCGCGCCATTCAGCTGAGCTTCCAGCGCCTCGTCCAGCGGTGGGTAACAGCCTTCCTCTCGCTCCTGCAGGCACGCCCACAGCAGCTCCGCCTCCGGCTCCTCCAGCTCCATCACCCGGTAGCCGTCCGGCTCCGTCAGCACCGGTTCCACCAGCATACAATCCGGACCGTTCCGGAAGAAGCGCCAGTTGGGCACGTCCCGACCGATCAGCTGCACCAGCCGTTCCGGCCAGATGATACACTGCATCCGCCGGAGCAGCAGAGGGCTGGGCTGGAAGGTCTGTCCCTGGGCGGGGAGCAGCAGACCCATCTCCGCCAGGCGCATCACCCCATCCAGCATCCGCTGTTCCAAGGGCTGCTCCCGCTTCAGGACTGGGATGTGATCCCAATCCCTGCGGCCGAGCATATTGGCGCACAGGGTAAATTCGATCTCATTCAAGATCCAGTCATTCTTCTGGTTCGGCTTCATTGCTTCCCTCCACAAAGTTCTCCCGGTATCCCCGTGACAAGGGGACACAGAGTGCGCCCTCCAACTCGATCAGGTGTTCCTTTTGATCCACTGCTGTCACATAGTCTCGATTGACGATATAACTCCGATGACAACGCAAAAACTGCTCCGGCAGCTCCCCCTCCAGCTGTCCCAAGGTGCCTGGAAAGGATAACTCCGTGTGGCGGGTACGCAGACGCAGCTTTTTGTTCCAAGACTCAAAATAGAGGATGTCGCCATAGGGGACATACTGCACCTTTTGGCGGCTTTTCACTCTAAAAGAAGCTTCCGCCTGCCCCGGTCGTTCCCGCCCGATGGCGGAGAACAGCTGCCCCAACGTCTCCTGGACGCCCCCTTCCTCCAGGGGACGCCAGAAGAGGGCGTAGGGCAAGATCTCCGGCTTCACGTACCGGGTGGGCGGCACCTCCATCCCGGCGATGGGGAAGACCAACGCCTGGGGGTTCCACTGCTTCACGTTCGCCAAGGCTTTTACTGCGCCATCCACGCCTACGTCGCAGATCAACGCATCCACGCCGTTCTGCCGTCCCCATTCCTGCCACTGGGACAGGTCTGCCGTTCCCTGCAACTCGCTCTCCACCCGCGGAAAGCGGAAGGAGACCACGCCCATCTGACGGCGGATCTCGGACAGCTCCTCCCGTCGGCTGCTGAACAGAATCACCTGGATCATGACGGGATCACCCCTTTATTCTGGGGGATGACGATGAGATCCATCACCTGCAGCTCATCCTGACGGACTGCGTAGCCAAACCCGACCTTGAGGGGCTTATTCTGCTCCCCATAGGGCAGGTTGCCTGCGGTGAAGGTGCTCTGTTTGCTCAGCTCACCGCCCAATGCCACGCCGTTGAGCTGGCGGACGAAGCTCTGGTACGCCGCTCTGCCTTGCAGCATCACCACATCCTTGCTGTCCACTGCGGCCAGGAAATACACATTGAGCAGCTGCCCCTTGGCTAGGATATTCTCCATGGCAGGAGCTACCGATTTCAGCACCCCATGCCCGCTGTAGATGCGCTGGAGGTAGTCGTTCAAGTCAGCCACAAAGACGTACACCGGCGGATAGCTCTGCATGGCCTGGAAGATCTCTTCCTCCTCCAGTCCCTGCGCCACCAGTTCCTTCCGTTTGCCGCCCCGCTGGTTGGTCAACAGGATCAGATCCTTGGTCAGCTGGAACAGCTCCTCTGCGGTCGCGTAATAGCTTCCATCCACCAGCTCCGCCAAGCTCCGTTCGTTCCGATCCTCCCGATCCACCACGTAGATCGTTCCGCCGGTATCCCGGGCGGCGCAGGCCAGATTGCGCATCAGGACGGATTTGCCGCTGCGGGTCTTCCCCTGCACTAGATAGCAGAAGGTGTGGCTCAGATCCACGCAGTACAAGGACGCATCCTCCTGATAGTACGCCACCGGCAGACGGCCGCCTCGCTCCAGCTGATGCTGGTATTCCTCCGACTGGGACAGCAGCTCCCAAGTGGGTTTGGCGGGGATCTCCGGAATGAGGCGGGCGCGCTTGCCCTGCCAATGCTCGCTCATCTGCCGACACAGCTGCTCGATCTTGGCAGAGCGCTCGTAGTCGTTCTCCGCCCGGCAGGCCAGAGCGGTCTGGTATTCCAGGATGCTGCCGCTGACCTCCACCAGGCCGCGCCCCTTGACATTGGCCTCGGGCAAGATCTCCAAGTGGGAGGTGTGCAGGATGTCCACGTAGTTGTATTTGTCGCCCAGCTCTAGGCAGATGCTCTGGCGCATCTTATCGGCGATCTTGCTCTGCAGCTCTGCCCCGCCGAAGGCGTTGCAGGTGATGACCAGGTAGATGCCATACCCTTCCGCGTCGCGGGACAGTTCGATCAGCTCGTTTTCAAACCGGTTCTCCGTCTTTTCCCGGAAGTTGGCATAGCCGTCAATGGCCAGCACCACCGCCGGCAGGACGTGGCCATGGACCTGGATGTACTGCTGGAAGCTGCCGCCCTTGATGATCTGCTTCCGCTCCCGGAGCATTTGGATCATCATGCCGAAGAGCTTATTGAGCCGGTCGTTCTCCCCTTCCAGCACCACGCCGCCTACGTGGGCGTCCCGTTCAAAGGGGCACAGCATCTGACTGCTGAAGTCGATGGCATACAGGTTCACCTCGTCCGGGGTATAGGTGCGGATGAGGGAATAGAACAGGCTCTGCATGAACACGCTCTTGCCACTGGTGACGCCGCCGGCCACCACCAGGTGTCCGTTCCGTGCCAGGTCGATGCTCAAGGGGAACTGCATCTGATTTTCCGGCGCGTCCACCAGACCCAAGTAGACGGACAGCTGGAAGTCCCCGCCGTGCTGGGGCCAATGGCCGTCGTGATAGGTGGTCTCGGCATAGCCAGGAAGCTCCTCCAGATACAGCTGCTCCGGCAGGACGGGCATCCACAGCTTTTGGTCGTTCTCGAAGCCGTACTTCTGCGCCATCTGCGCCAGGTACTCCACCGTGGCCTCCAGCTGGGTCTTTTCCTTCTTCTCCGGCAGCTTCCGCTTCTGCTTTTGGAACCGCTCCAGCAGCGTCTGTGCCGCCTCCTGTTCCTTCAGCTCTCCCTCCGGCCACAGGCGTACTACGTCCTCCATACACTGGATGTTGAAGGTGTTGGCCTGGTACTGCTCCTCCCGGGTGTTGAGCAGACGGATACACTCCTGGATCAGCTTCTCCCGCTCGGCGGAGCTGTTCTGTGCCAGTTCCACCGGGATGGACAGATTCCGGGCGGCCGTCCGCATAGAGCGTACGATCTCCTCCACCCAAGCGTGCAGCGCCGCTTCCTTCCGCTCGCTCTTGGCGCGGCTGCCGACCAGCGCTTCCCGCCCCTGCAGGTCCAGCATGACCACAGTCTTGTCCACCTGGGAGCCTTTGGGGTCATAGATGGCGCCGCTCCAGCCGGACTGGAACAGCTCATAGATCTCATCGTTGCCCACCTGCAAGTAGCACCGACCGGCCTGGGTCAGATAGGCTGCGTCCGGCTTGCCCAGCATTTCCTTACTGTCCTGCTGGCTGGCCACGCGCAGGCAGAGCTTGAACTTGGTGTTGCTGCGGATGTTGTCATCCACCGTGCCGCCGGGCTTCTGGGTGGCCAAGATCAGGTGGACGCCCAGGCTTCGACCCACCTGCGCCACGCTGATGAGCTCACGCATGAAGTCCGGTTCCTCCCGTTTCAGCTCGGCGAACTCGTCGATGACGATGAGCAGGTGGGGGATGGGAACGGTGGCTTCCTTCTTTTTCACCAGCTTGGTGTAGGCGTCGATATGGTTCACGTTGAAGTCGCTGAACAGCTTCTGACGGCGCTTGTTCTCACTTTTGATGGAGACCATGGCGCGGTGGATCAGGTTGCCGGACAGGTTGGAGATCTGCCCCATCATATGGGGCAGGCGCTCGAACAGGTTGGCCATGCCGCCGCCCTTGAAGTCGATGATAAAGAAGCCCACGTCCATGGGGCTGAAGTTGGCGGCCAGAGCCAGGATATAGGTTTGCAGTGTCTCACTCTTACCGGCGCCCGTGGTGCCTGCCACCAGGCCATGGGGGCCGTGGTATTTCTCATGGATGTTCAGATAGCAGTCCGCGCCGCCGGCTTTCTGTCCCACCAGCGCCCGCATGGACTCGTAGGTGCGGTTTTTCTGCCATCGCTCCAGCACATTCAGTTCGGGAAGTTGGTGGATCTTCATCATCTCGAAGAAGGTCAGCGCGTTGGGAATGTCCCCGCTGTGCTCCATCTCGTTCACCCGCATGGGGGTCATCCGCCGCGCCATCCGCTCCACGCGACGAGGGGAGATGGCGTCAAAGACCAGTTCCTGCCGGATGTTATCGGTCTCGCCTACGCTGTACAGGCCGGAGAACTGCTGCGTCCGCTCCACCACAAAGCTGCACGCGCTGGGCAGGTCTTCATAGCGCTGGGCGAAGATGACGGTGGTGATGCCCAACGCCTTGCCCGCTTCGTACAGGTATTTACAGATCATCTGCCCCTCCAGCAGCTCCGGTGCCTCTACGAAGAGGACGTAATGGGGCAAGCTGGGGGCTTTTCTGCCGCTCAAACTGGACTGCTGCTCGGCACGGGTGCGCAAGCTCTCCGCCAGGGCGTAGAGCACCTCGCCGATCTCGCTCTGGCTGGCTGCGATATAACGGATGCTCCGCTCCTCATTCCACACATGAGGCAGCCACCGCAGGAGGGCCCACTGCCCCGCCTGTTCCGCCACGCCATCGTACAGCGCTCCGATTTTCACGTCGGTATAGCTGTGATTGGCGGCGATCTGGGTGACCATCAGGTGCATCAGCTCCGTCCGCATTTTAGCAGAGCCGTCACAGAGGACGCCCACCACAGGCTGCTCCATCAGGTTCACCCCCAGGGGCATCCGGTGCATGGTCTGGAAGCTCTTGACGATGTGCATGGGACGCTTGGCTAGTTCGTCCTCGATCATGGAGAACCCCGGCCCCGGCGCGGTGAGCTTCATCTGGAAGGGCATATCGCCGGTGCCCAGGCGGAGGAAGAGGAAATCGGAATGCTCCGCCTTCCGCGCCCAGATCTCCTTATCCTGGATCCCGTAGCCGCTGCAGGTCTTGGCGTCCGGGTACAGCTCCCGCAGCGCCCGTTTGTTGTGGTCGTATTTCTCCTGGATCTGATCCGCGCAGCGCACCAGGTATTCTTCATACCGGCTCAAACGCAGCATCTCCCGTTCCCGCTGCTCCTTTTTCGCATAGCGGAGGTTCATGATCGCCCAAAAGACCCCGACCAAGGCGGAGCCGGCGGAGATGACGATGCCCACGCCCATATTCCCCCGCCCCATCAGGGCGTACCCCAAGGTCATGGGGATGACCATGGTCAGGGAGGGCAGGATGGACATCCACATGGGTCGCTCGTTGGTCTCCTGTTTGGGCTGGATGTTCTCGATGGCCATGGCATCCTCGTAGAGGATGGGCATGGTGCGGGGGGAGATATGCACCATCTGTTCCGGCTCCGCCGTCGGGTGCATGAACTGGGTCCGTTCCTCCAGCTCCACCTCCTCCAACGGCTGCAAGAACCGCTGGTTCACCTGCACTTCCCCGTCCAAGCAGCGGATGGCCAGGTATTCTCCCAGGAAGAGGATGGACAGGCCGTACATATTGATCAGATCGCCAAAGTGCAGGGGCTGTTGGCCATTGACTCGAACACTGCCCAGGTACAGGCCATTGGTGCTCAGGTCACGGATGACCGCCCCCTGTGGGGTAAAACAGATCTCCCCGTGCCGGTGGGACAGGATCTTCTGGGAGGTACAGCAGATGTCGTTCTCCTCGCTCTTGCCGATGGTGATCCGATCCGTCCGACCCACTCGGTATTTCCGGAAGGGGGTCAGCTCCTGGGTGGAGCGCCAGACCAGCAGCACCAACTTTTCCTTTTCCTTGGTGATGAGCTGGAGGATCTGACCGTGCTCCAGCTGCTCCCCCTCGAACATCCGGCCTTTGCAGAACAGCTGGTAGTCGGTGGACGGCTTGATCCGCCACTGCTGGTTCATCACGTCCAGCTGTACCTGCACATCGCCCATCAGTCCCAGCTCGCTGGCGCGCAGCACCATGGTGTAGTCTGCGTTATCCAGAGCTGGCAGGTGCAGTTCACAATAGTTATCGTTGGCATAAATGGCAAATACAAAATTCATGGTTCCCTACTCTCTCTATCTCATTCAACGCATCTTTTTAGTTGCTTCCTGACGCGAAAAAGTAAAACGCTTCCCGTCCCAGCTCGATCACGCAGCCGGAGGACAGGGGGACGGGATACTTGGGCGGGATGCGCTCCCCGTTCACCGTGGTCCCGTTCCGGGTGCCGCTGTCTTGGAGGTAGACCCGTCCCCGCTGCTGGAGCAGCCGCAAATGCTGTCGGCTGACATAGTTGTTCTGCTCCAACACATAGTCACACGCTCCCGGCTCCCGTCCGATGATAAAGGGGAATTTGTTCAGCTCGATGCGGGTATTGGTGGACACACGCAGCAGGTAAGGCGTCCGGTTGCTCCCGTCCAACAACTGCTCCATCCCCTGCGGCACATCCTCCCTGCCCCGTCGCGGCCGCTTTTCCTGCTGCTGCAGCGCCTCCAGCCACTTTTTTTGCAGCTGCTCCAGCTGCCCGTCAAAGCGCTGGGCGTCGAACACGGCGCGGCTGTTGAACAGATCCAGGTATTCCCGCCTGTTGGACTCGTCCCGACTGTTGGCGCAGTAGTACCGAGAGCCGAGCCGGATGAAGAACCCCACCAGATCCACGTCCTCCGTCACCGACGTGATGGGCCAGTAGAGCAGGCGTGCCCGTTTGGTCTGGAAATCCAGGAAGAGGAAGGAATCTTCCAATTCCAGGTTGTTCACGCTGATCCCCCGAGCCTGACAGGCCAAGATGGTCTCGACGATCTGCCGCACGGCCTGCAAAAACTGCCCGAAGGTGATGCCGCTGCTCAGGTAGTCGATGATCCGAACCTCTTGGGTGACGGTAAAGCGCAGCTTGATCCCGCTGAAGGAGGAGATGAGCTGGATGGGCAGGAGGGTTGGGATCTCCCGCTTCTGGACAATATCCAGCTCCATGGGGTTCACCTGCTCCTGCTTGCTCAGCTTATGGGTGATGGTCAAGCTCCCCGCTTTTTCTTTGATCTTTAACTCTCTCATACCGCTTCTCTCTCAAACGCCTTGTGTGCTCACTGGTTTGCTACGCCGTCCCATTCACAGACAAAGACATAGGTGTCCTGACCGAAGGTGGAGTCGTTCCAAGAGCCATCCGTCCGATCGGCGGTGAACTCCGCATAGTCCTCGTTGGGGCTGGCAGAGTTGGGCTCCGGCTTTCCGTCCTTGTCCACGCCCCAGTTGGTATAGCCGGAATCGGTCTGACCATCCGACCACAGCCAAGTCCCCTCGCTGAGCTCGTCGCTATAGCCGAAGAATGCGTACCCGCTGGCCTTCTCGCAGACCAGTTTGAAGATGGCGTCGTTCTCCTCTGCCGAATTGATGATGGCCAGGTAGCCGCCCAGGGACTCGCAATAAGCCTGCGCCTCATCCCAGGTGCTGGCCACCTTCTCGGTGACATTGAAGAGGGCATAGCTGTGCCCATTGAACTCCATCTGGCTCTGGATCTTCATGTCCTGATCCGCCGTCGCCGCAGTATCCTGTTTGTTCTCTGCCGGCGTATCCTTGCTCTTGTCGCCCTGGCTCTTGCCGGTGAACAGGAACACCCCTACCACCACTGCCGCGATGACGAGGACAGCGACGAGGACACCCAACAGGATGGCCATGGTGTGGTTTTTCTTCTGATCCTGCTTGATCTGCTTCACCTTCTCCCGTGCCGGCGGGGTACGGGGCGTAGCCTGCTGATGGGGTCGCTGTGCCTGCTGAGCTTGCTGCCGACGCGCCTGCTGCGTCTTGGGGTCCAGCGTCGCCGTCTGGCCATGGGAGCCGTTGTCAGGGCGGGGCGGGATGTACCGAATGGTGCCGCCTTCCTCCTCGCGCTGGGCACGTCCCTGGTTGATGGGCAGCAGCACTGTTTTTCCCAGATCCTCATCGTTCCTCGCGCCTGCGTTCACTCTGGTCTGGGGCGCGCCACAAGCACTGCATACATTGGCATTTTCCGGCAGCTTTTTACCACATTTTGTACAGAACATACCCTTTTCCTCTCTCTTTCTTGGTTTTTATTTCGATTCAGATTGATTTTTAATGTCGGCTTTTTCTTTCCGAATAGCATTTGAAATGATTAGCACATCTTTTCAAATCTTCTCAAAAAGCTTAACTTTTTCATAAATTCGACAGCATGATGGCAATTCTTTCTTTATTGTACCATCTCTTCCATGGACAATCAAGTAATATTTGGTTCAATTTGGTGTGGTGACAGCACTTTTCATAAAAAACCAGATCGCTTTGGGGGGTGTTTTCTCTGTTTCGTCCATACCCATTTGACGGTCGTTTGCCCCAAAAAACAGCTCCGGGATCGGACAAAAAATCCAATCCCGGAGCGTTCCGGCTGACCGCAAAAAACCGCCCCTGAGCGGTCTGCGCTCAAGGGCGGTTCATGCAATCATTTATGGCGTTTTGCTTGTTCAGGTTCCGAACTCAGTCCAGATCCATGGGCGCTTCGTCAGCACCCTCTTCTGCCGGGGCGTCCTCCATGAAGATGGGGCTTTCCTCGAACAGAGGGCCTTCCTCCACTTCATCGTGGGACACGACCGGTTCTTCTTCGGCGCTTTCGGTGATGATCTCGCCATCGTCATCGAATTCGTCACTGTGGCGGAACTGCTCCAGGCCGGTACCGGCGGGGATGAGCTTGCCGATGATGACGTTCTCCTTCAGACCCAACAGGTGGTCTACCTTGCCGTAGATAGCGGCTTCGGTCAGCACCTTGGTGGTCTCCTGGAAGGAGGCGGCGGACAGGAAGGAGTCTGTGGACAGGGCGGCCTTGGTGATACCCAGCAGCAGTCTGGTGCAGGTGGGCAGCATCAAGGGGGAGCCGTCTTCACGGGTCTCGCCAGCGGCGATGCGCGCACGGACGGCGTCGCAGGCGTCCTCGAATACGGGCAGGCTGATGGTGGAGCCGGAGAGCAGCTGGGAGTCGCCAGCTTCTTCCACCTTGACGCGACGCATCATCTGGCGGCAGATGACTTCGATATGCTTATCGTTGATGTCAACGCCCTGGCTGCGGTAAGGCTTCAGAACTTCCTTGACCAGGTATTCGTGGAGCTGATGGATGCCGCGGATGCGCAGGACGTCCTGGGGATACAGGGCGCCGGGCACCAGCTGGGTGCCCTTTTCCACACGCTCGCCGTTCTTGATGAGCAGCTGAGCGGCGGGCAGCATATAGGTACACACTTCGCCGTCGTCGGCGGTGAGGGTGACGCTGACCAGGGTGCCCTTCCGGGTCTCGCCCACGGTGGCCACACCGGTGACCTCTGCCAGCTGTGCCATCTTCTTGGGACGGCGTGCTTCGAACAGTTCTTCCACTCGCGGCAGACCCTGAGTGATGTCGCCGCCGGCGACGCCGCCGGTATGGAAGGTACGCATGGTCAGCTGGGTGCCGGGTTCACCGATGGACTGTGCGGCGATGATGCCGACAGACTCGCCGATGCCCACCTGTTCCTGGAGGGCCAGGTTCAGGCCGTAGCACTTGGAGCAGACGCCGTTGCGGGCGTGGCAGGTCAGGACGCTGCGGACCTTGGCCTCGTGGATGCCGTGCTTCTCCAGCAGTTCGGCGTCCTTCTGATAGATGATGGTATCGGTATCGAAGAGGACTTCGCCGGTCTCGGGATCGCAGATGGGCTCGCTGAGGAAGCGGCCGTTGATGCGTTCGCCGAAGGTCTCGATGACCTGGCCGTTTTCTTCGATCTCGTAGACCATGATGCCGTCGTCGGTACCACAGTCTTCGCTGCGGACGATGACTTCCTGGGAGACGTCAACCAGACGGCGGGTCAGGTAACCGGAGTCAGCGGTACGCAGAGCGGTATCGGACAGACCCTTACGTGCGCCTCTGGAGGAGATGAAGTATTCCAGGACGGACAGACCTTCCCGGAAGTTGGACTTGACGGGGATCTCGATGGTCTTACCGGCGGTGTTGGCCAGCAGGCCGCGCATACCAGCCAGCTGACGGATCTGAGCCTGGGAACCACGGGCGCCGGAGTCTGCCATCATGAAGATGGGGTTGTACTGATCCATACCCTTCTGCAGGGCGTTGGAGACGTCGTTGGTGGTCTTTTCCCATTCCTTGACCACCAGGCGATACCGTTCGTCGTTGGTCAGGAAGCCGCGGCGGAACTGGTTTTCAATCTTGACGACCATCTTTTCGCTCTTGGCGACCATTTCGTACTTGACCTGAGGAATGGTCATGTCGTAGATGGATACGGTCAGGGAGCCGATGGTGGAGTAGTGATAACCCTGGGCCTTGATGCCGTCCAGCATATTGGCAGAGACGGCGAAGCCGTGCTTAGCGATGCAGGAGGAGATGATCTTACCCAGCAGCTTCTTGCCGCAGATCTGGTTGATCTCCGGTTCCAGCCAATGCTCGGGGTCGTTGCGGTCGATGAAGCCCAAATCCTGCGGCACCTGGTCGTTGAAGATCAGGCGGCCCACAGTGGTGCGCACCAGGCCCTCGTGGCCCCGTTCGGGGTCCTTCCGGTAGATAAGGATGGGGATATGCAGATCCAGCACACCGGCGTCGTAGGCCATACGAGCTTCCACGTCGCTGCGGTAGGTGGGGAAAATTTCACGAGGCAGGGTGCCAGCTTCTGCGGCGTCCCGGCACAGGTATGCGGTGGTGGCGATCCAGGGCTGATAACGGCTCTCGTCCGGGTCGCGGACCCAAACGCGGTCGTCCCCTTCCAGCTCGCCGTTGTTGAGCTTTTCGGCCACTTCCTCGGCGGTCTCGAAGCACATTTCCTCTACCACCGGAGCGTCCTTCTCGTAGGTCAGGTAGTAGGAACCCAGCACCATGTCCTGAGTGGGAACGGTGACGGGGCTGCCGTCCTGGGGACGGAGCAGGTTGTTGGCGGAGAGCATGAGGACACGGGCTTCTGCCTGAGCCTCTGCGCCCAGGGGCACGTGGACGGCCATCTGGTCGCCGTCGAAGTCGGCGTTGAAGGGGGTGCAGACCAGGGGGTGCAGCTTGATGGCGCGGCCTTCCACCAGCACCGGCTCGAAGGCCTGGATGGACAGACGGTGGAGGGTAGGTGCGCGGTTGAGCATGACGGGGTGGTCTTTGATGACGCTGTCCAGGGCGTCCCACACAGCGGGGTGACCCTTATCCACCATCTTCTTGGCGGACTTGATGTTATTGGCGGAGCCGTCCTGCACCAGCTTCTTCATGATGAAGGGGCGGAACAGCTCGACGGCCATTTCCTTGGGCAGGCCGCACTGGTAAATCTTCAGCTCGGGGCCGACGACGATAACGGAACGGCCGGAGTAGTCCACACGCTTGCCCAGCAGGTTCTGACGGAAGCGACCCTGCTTGCCCTTGAGCATATCGGACAGGGATTTCAGGGCACGGTTGTTGGCGCCGGTGACGGCACGGCCGCGGCGGCCGTTGTCGATGAGGGCGTCGACGGCTTCCTGGAGCATCCGCTTTTCGTTGCGGATGATGATGTCAGGGGCGTTGAGCTTCATCAGGTGCTTGAGGCGGTTGTTGCGGTTGATGACCCGGCGATAGAGGTCGTTCAGGTCGGAGGTGGCAAACCGGCCGCCGTCCAGCTGCACCATGGGACGCAGCTCGGGGGGGATGATGGGGAGCGCTTCGATGATCATCCATTCCGGACGGTTGCCGGACTGGAGGAAGGCGTCCACCACTTCCAGACGCTTGACCAGCTTGATCTTCTTCTGGCCGCTGGCGCCCTCCAGGCTCTTGCGCAGGGAGACGGACAGCTCTGCCAGGTCGATGTCGGCCAGCAGCTTCTGGACGGCCTCGGCGCCCATGCCGGCGTCGAAGTCGTATTCATATTTTTCACGATAGTCCCGGTATTCCCGCTCAGACAGGATCTGATTCTTGGACAGAGGGGTGCTGCCGGGGTCGGTGACGATATAGGAGACGAAGTACAGAACCTGTTCCAGCAGTCTGGGGCTGATGTCCAGGATGGTGCCCATCCGGGAGGGGATGCCCTTGAAGTACCAGATGTGGGAGACGGGAGCGGCCAGCTCGATGTGACCCATCCGTTCCCGGCGCACCTTGGCACGGGTGACTTCCACGCCGCAGCGGTCGCAGACCTTGCCCTTGTAGCGGATCTTCTTATACTTCCCGCAGTGGCACTCCCAATCCTTGGTCGGGCCAAAGATGCGCTCGCAGAACAGGCCATCCCGTTCCGGCTTGAGGGTGCGGTAGTTGATGGTTTCCGGCTTCAGAACCTCGCCATAGGACCATTCCCGAATGGTGTCTGGAGAGGCGATAGAGATTTTAATTGCGTCAAAATCAGGACAACTCATTCTCAATTCTACCTCCTCGGATTATTCTTCTTCATTGGGTTCGGATTCCGTAGTGGCGGAATCGTCGATGAACAGCTCGCCTTCCTCGAAATCGGAGACCACGTTGCCGTCCGCTTCCATCTTGCCGGTGGTGAAGCCGTGGGCGGCGAATTCGCCCTCGTCGCTGGCGTAGTCGAAATCGGACATCTGGCGGCGATCCGGGGTGAAGCCCTCGTCCTCGTCGTCCTTCAGTTCCACCTCGTCGCCGTTGCGGTCCAGCACACGGACGTCCAGGCACAGAGCCTGCAGTTCCTTCATCAAGACCTTGAAGGATTCGGGCACGCCGGGCTTGGGCACGTTGTGACCCTTGACGATGGATTCGTAGGTGCGGACACGACCCACCACGTCGTCGGACTTGACGGTCAGGATTTCCTGGAGGGTGTAGGCAGCGCCGTAGGCTTCCAGAGCCCAGACTTCCATTTCGCCGAAGCGCTGGCCGCCGAACTGGGCCTTGCCGCCCAGCGGCTGCTGGGTGACCAAGCTGTAGGGGCCGGTGGAGCGGGCGTGGATCTTATCGTCGACCAGGTGATGGAGTTTCAGGAAGTAGACGTAGCCCACGGTGACGGGGTTATCAAACCGTCTGCCGGTACGGCCGTCGTACAGCCAGCTCTTGCCGTTCTCGTTCAGGCCAGCCTGCTTCAGCAGCTCCTGGATGTCCTTTTCGTTGGCGCCGTTGAAGATGGGGGTGGCCACCTTCCAGCCCAGGGTCTTGGCGGCGTAGCCCAGATGGACTTCCAGCACCTGACCGATGTTCATACGGGAAGGCACGCCCAGGGGGTTCAGGACGATGTCCAGGGGGGTGCCGTCGGGCAGGAAGGGCATATCCTCGATGGGCATGATGCGGGAGACGACACCCTTGTTGCCGTGACGGCCGGCCATCTTATCGCCCACGGAGATCTTACGCTTCTGCGCGATGTAGACGCGGACACACTGATTGACGCCCGGGCCCAGTTCATCGCCGTTTTCGCGGGTAAATACTTTCACGTCTACCACGATACCGCTCTCGCCGTGAGGCACTTTCAGAGAGGTATCACGGACTTCTCTTGCCTTTTCACCGAAGATGGCACGCAGCAGCCGTTCTTCGGCAGTCAGGTCGGTCTCGCCCTTGGGGGTGACCTTACCGACCAGGATGTCGCCGGTGTGAACTTCTGCGCCCACGCGGATGATACCCCGTTCGTCCAGGTCGCGGAGGGCGTCCTCGCCCACGTTGGGGATGTCACGGGTGATCTCTTCGGGACCCAGCTTGGTGTCGCGGGCTTCCATGTCGTACTCTTCGATGTGGATGGAGGTGAACACGTCCTCCTTCACGATACGTTCGCTGAGCAGGACGGCGTCCTCGTAGTTGTAACCTTCCCAGGTCATGAAGCCCATGAGGATGTTACGACCCAGGGCGATCTCGCCGTTGTTGGTGGAAGGACCGTCCGCCAGGGTCTCCCGCTTCTTGAACCGCTGACCCACGTCCACGATGGGACGCTGGTTGATACAGGTGCCGTGGTTGGAGCGGAGGAACTTGATGAGCTTATAGGTCTTGGAAATGCCGCTGTCATACTGCACGCTGATGGAGTCGGCGCTGACACGGGTGACCACGCCATCTTCCTCAGCCAGCACGCACACTTCGGCGTCCTGACAGTTCTTGTACTCCTGTCCGGTGGCCACGATGGGCGCTTCGGTGACCAGCAGGGGCACGGCCTGACGCTGCATGTTTGCGCCCATCAGAGCACGGTTTGCGTCGTCGTTTTCCAGGAAGGGGATCATGGCAGTTGCCACGGAGACCATCATCTGGGGGGACACGTCCATGTAGTCCACCAGGGAGCGGTCTACGTCCATGATGTCGTTCTGATGACGGCAAGTGATACGTTTGTTGGCCAGGCAGCCGTTCTCGTCCAGGGGCTCGGTGGCCTGGCAGACCACAAATTCGTCTTCCACATCGGCGGTCATGTATTCCACGGTGTCGGAGACGAAACCGGTCTCCTTATCCACCTTCCGGTAAGGTGCTTCGATGAAGCCGTACCGGTTGACCCGTGCGTAGGATGCCAGGTAGGAGATCAGGCCGATGTTGGGACCTTCAGGGGTTTCGATGGGGCACAGACGGCCGTAGTGGCTGTAGTGGACATCTCGCACGTCGAAGGAGGCGCGTTCTCTGGACAG
Organism: uncultured Oscillospiraceae bacterium; assembly: GCA_934597165.1. Classification (GTDB taxonomy): domain Bacteria; phylum Bacillota; class Clostridia; order Oscillospirales; family Oscillospiraceae; genus Onthomonas. The sequence goes on along the minus strand of CAKTQP010000002.1, from coordinate 38,184 downwards.
ACCGCCGGGGCCCAGTGCGGAGATACGGCGCTTGTGGGTCAGTTCCGCCAGGGGATTGGTCTGATCCATGAACTGGCTCAGAGGGGAGGAACCGAAGAATTCCTTGATGGCGGCGGTGACGGGACGGATGTTGATGAGGGACTGAGGAGTGACGATGTCCAGATCCTGAATGGTCATACGTTCCCGGATGACCCGTTCCATACGGGAGAAACCGATGCGGAACTGGTTCTGGAGCAGCTCGCCCACGCAGCGCAGACGACGGTTGCCCAGGTGGTCGATGTCGTCCTTGTGGCCGACGCCACAGGCCAGGCCGGTCAGGTAGTTGACGCTGGCCAGCATATCGTCCACGATGATGTGCTTGGGCATCAGGTCGTCCAGGCGGGTGCGGATGGCGGCCTTCATGCCCTCTTCATCGTCTACATATTCTTCCAGCAGCTCTTTCAGCACGGAGATGCGGACGCGCTCGGTGACGCCGCATTCTTCCGGATCAAAATTCACGTACTTGCTCATATCCACCATGTTATTGGCGAATACTTTGACCAGGGTGCCTTCCACGTCCAGGAGGGCTTCGTTGACACCCCGGTCAGCCAGCTCTCTGGCTCGTTCCCGGGTGATGGTCTCGCCGGCGTCGGCCAGGATCTCACCGGTCCAGGGGTCTACCAGGGGGGCAGCCAGGATGTGGTTGGTCAGGCGGTTGGCGATGTCCAGCTTCTTGTTGAACTTGTAACGGCCAACGGCGGACAGGTCATAACGGCGGGCGTCAAAGAGCAGGGACTGCATCAGAGACTCGCAGGAATCCACCGTGGGGGGTTCGCCGGGACGGAGCTTGCGATAGATCTCCAGCATGGCGAACTCGTAGGGAGTGTGGTTGCCCAGGTCCTTGCTGAACAGCTCGGCTTCCTTCTCCAGGGTGTTCTGGATCAGGGCGCTCTCCCCGAACACTTCCTTGATCTCGGCGTCGGTCTTCAGGCCGATGGCGCGCATGAGGCAGGTGATGGGGATCTTGCGGTTCTTGTCGATACGCACCCAGAACACGTCAGAGCCGTCGGTCTCGTATTCCAGCCAAGCACCGCGATAAGGGATGACGGTGGCGGAGTAGGAGATGTTGCCAGCCTTGTCCGCTTCCATATTATAATACATGCCAGGGCTTCGGACGATCTGGGAGACGATGACACGTTCCGCGCCGTTGATGACGAAGGTAGCGCCCTCGGTCATCAAGGGGAAGTCGCCCATGAAGATCTCCTGTTCCTTGATCTCGTCCGTTTCCTTGTTGCGCAGGCGCACCTTCACCTTGATGGGGGCGGCATAGGTGGCGTCTCTGGCCTTGCAGGTTTCTACATTATACTTAGGCTTCTCCTTCATGGAGAAGTCGATAAAGGACAGCTCCAGGTTGCCAGCATAGTCGGAGATGCTGCCAACGTCCTTGAAGACCTCACGCAGGCCGGTCTCCAAAAACCATCGGTAAGATTTTTTCTGAATGTCTAGCAGTCCGGGCATCTCAGTGATTTCCTGCTTTCGGGCAAAGCTCTTTCGCAGGGTGTTGCCGAAATACACATCTTTGACCATTGATGATTCACCCTCCATTTTCGTCAAATGTAACAAAGGTACCGCTCCGCCGCTTCGCGATACACACGGGCAAGTTTGCACTTATCTAGTGCCCTGCTCTTGCCTTTTGCGTGGGAACATGGTAAAGTAAGAGGCGGTAAAAGTGGTAAACTGTTTTCCTTCAAAATCCGTAGTAGCGATTTATTATACTACTTTTGCGCAGAAAAGTCAATGACTTTTCTCTTTTGGCAGCAGTTTTTCTGTTGCTTTTTTGTTTTTCTCCTTTTCTTTTTCGTGCTCACGCCATATCTTGAGCGCGAAACACCGGCTGCTTCGTTGTGAGGCAGCCGGTGTTTTCTCTCTTGAGGATCGGTCGTCTCCGACCGATCCCCTCCCCCTTTTTCCTGCTATGCGCAAGCCCCTGCCTGTAGAAAAGGCAGGGGCTGCTTTCCGTTGTGCCGCACAAATTTGTACAGCGTTTACTTCTTGATGGTCACGTTTTTGCTGGCGCTCCAGGCGGAGTAATACGTCTTGCTGCCCACCTTCTGATAGGTGCGGACGCGGACGTAGTATTTCTTATCCTTGGTCAGCTTCTTGATGGTGGTGCTGGTGGTGGATGCCTTCTTGACCGTGACGGTCTTGGCGCCCTTGAAGTTCTCCTTCAGGGCATACTGCACCTGATACCCGTCTATCTTCCCGTTCTTCGCCCATTTCACGGTCATTTCACCTGCTTTAGCGCTCTTCACGCTGGACAGCTTGACCGCGGCAGGTTTCGGCGTGACCATGACCGTGGCACTCTTCGCACTGCTCCAAGCGGAATACACGGTGGTCTTCCCGCTTGTCTTGTAAGCGCGCACACGGACGTAGTACTTTTTGCCTTCCGTCAAGCCGCTGAGCGTGCTGGTGACGGTCTGATACTTGCTGATCTTCGCCGTCTTTGCGCCGGTGAACTTGCTGGAAGTAGCGTACTGCACCTGATAGCCGGTTGCAAATACGTTTTTCGCCCATTTCACGGTGAGCTTACCCGGCTCCGCACTTTTGGCGCTGGAGAGCTTGACTGCGGGCAGCTTTACCGTGAACGTGATCTTCTTTGTGGCCGCTTTGTAGTTTTTGGTCTCCTGGGCTGTGACGGTGATGGTCGCCGTCCCTACGAACTTCTTCGCAAGGGTCACCTTACCAGCCTTGCTGACCGTGACCCCTTTGTTGTCCGAGCGATAAGTCAATTTCGCTCCACCCTTGGCCTTTGCGTTCAGGGACACGGTCTGTGCCTTGGTGGACGCCTTCTTGCTGATCTTGGAAGCGGTGATGGTATTTTTCGCCTTCTGAATGGTGAAGGTCATGGTCTTTTTGCCGGTATAGTTCCCTTTCCCGGTGACCGTCACCTTGGCTTTGCCCGCGTTCACATTATCGGAATAGGAAACGGTGTAATCCTTCCCCTTTTTCAGCACCTTCCCGCTGGCCATGACCACCGGACCATCGGGCTGTCCCGCCTGAACTTTCGTCAGATCCTCTACCGTGACGGTGGGCTCGATCGCTTTCCCGTTGTAGGTGTAGGTGCTCTTGTTCAGCGATACTTGGCAGCTGGAGATGCCGGTTTTGGCGCCGGAGGAGCTGGAGGAGCTGGAAGTAGTTACTGTTACACTGATCGTTTGCTTTCCTCTGTAGTAATTCTCAGAAGGTTTTGCCCAAACGTAGATATTGGCCGTTCCAACCGCTTTTCCCGTAACCACGCCAGAGCTGCTGACTTCGGCGATATTATTATCACTAGATGTGTAAAAAATATCATTTTCTGCTTTTGCCGTGATCTGAGCGGTTTTTCCAACCTGAATGCTCGATTGGGAGATGCTTGCAGTTATCTTCTGAGACGCTTGCTCGATATCAAAGGTTTTTGTCACACGACCAGTATAATCCCCAATGCCTCTAACGATCACCTTACCGGTTCCTGCATTGATATTATCTACATAATCAACTTCGTAGTCCGTACCGCAGACCAATAGCTTCTCTCCATCCTCTACGGTAACTGCAGGCTTGTGTTCTGTTCCATCGTATTCTACGACATATACAGGTTTTTCTCCTGTTGTTGTGTAAATCTTACTATTGCTTTCTAGTGTGACCGTGCACTCAAATAGTCCTTTTCCTTCCGGATTCGCTTTACCGTACTGGAACGTCACACCCTCAAGCTCATTGTCAGCATCATCATAAATGCCCTTCCAATCAACTTCGCTGCCTTTATAGGTGATATTCTTCAGGTTGCTACACCCTGAAAGTGCGCCTTCCCCAATACTGATCACACTATCCGGAATTGTGAGCGCCGTTAGGTTGTTGCAGTTCTTAAAGGCGTCCTTATTGATATAAGTCACACCATCCGGCACGACATACTGCTCCCCTTCTTTACACCTTGGGTAACACAGCAATTCCGTCTTCTTTTTGTTATATAGAACCCCATTATCGTCACAATAATATTTGTTGTCTTTCGCCACAGAAATAGATTTTAACGCACTGTAGCCATTTAACCCTATCCATAATGGCATCTGTGCACCACTTCCGATTGTTATATCAGCTAAATTCGTACAGTCAGAAAACGCAGATGGGTCAAAAACAAGCACAGTATCCGGTATTGTGACACTAGACAAACTAGTGCATTCCTTAAATGTGAACACATCAAGCATACGCAATTTGGCTGGGAGCTTAACGCTCTTCAAATCATAACATTCCCGAAACGCTTCCTCCCCAATGCTCGCGACACTGTCCGGAATCGTAATGCTCGTCAGACTGCTACATCCCCAAAATGCATAGTTTTCTATACTATTTAACTTATTTGGAAGTTTAATGCTTACTAAACTACTACACATCCAAAACGTTGCTTCTCTAATGCTTGTGACGCCATCAGGAAGGGAAATATCAGTTAAATTGCTGCATCTCTGAAATGCACCGCCTCCAAGTTCTGTTACACTATCAGGAATCTCAATACTAACTAAACTACTACACCCTAAGAAAACGCTACCTCCAATTTTTGTTACACTATCGGGAATCTTAATACTAGCTAAACTACTACACCCAGAGAAAGCGCCGCCCTGAATTTCGGATAGTTTATTATTCAATTTTACCTCAGTCAAGTTTTTGCACTCTGCAAATGCTCTGTACCCGATATTTTTTACATGATCCGAAATTGTTACACTTGTCAAGCTTTTACAGCCACAAAATATTTCGTTACTAATGTCAGTGACATCGCTTGGAATCACCACATTTGTCACCAATTCGTCATTTACATATAGGTTATACTCTTTTAATGTATATGCTGTTAGCTTCAAACCGCGATAGCCACCATTCTTTGACCAAACAGACCAATCAGGAATACGGATTTCATCCAGACTTGTACAGTTTTCAAATGATACATCGCTGCTTGGTAAATTGCCCTTAAATGTTAGACTCTTCAAGTTAACGCAGTCTTCGAATGCCCCCTCTTCTAGGCTTTCTATATTGGCCGGGAACACTACGCTCGTCAGATTAGTACACCGAGCAAACGTCTCAAACGGAATATTTTTCACACCTTCTGGAATCGTGATACTTTTCAGGCTAGCGCAATTAGCAAATACTCGGCTCTCTACACTTGTTATACTATCCGGAAGCACGACGCTAGTCAAATCACTACAGCAGTAAAACATATTACATGTAAGTTTTTTCAAGCCATTTGGAAGCGTTACGCTCACCAACTTGCTGTTCTCAAAGGCTCCATACCCAATTTTCTCCACGCTATCAGGTATCGTCACACTAGTCAATCCACTATTTTCAAATGCATCATTCCCGATTTCAATTACACTATTTGGTATTTTAATGCCCGTTAAACTGTCACACCCGTAAAACGTACGAGTTTCTATGTTTACTACACCAGCTGGAATTTCAAAGCTCGTCAAACTCTTACAACGGAAGAATGCATATTCACCAATACTTGTTACACTATCCGGGATCGTTATCTCCGGCATCTGCACGCATTCATAAAATGCCGATTTCCCAATGCTTGTTACACCATCCGGAATCGTTACACTGGTTAAGTTGCTGCACTCGGAAAATACCCCATCTGAGATGCTCCTTACGTCAGGCGGAATTTCAACACTGGTCAAATTACTGCAGCGGGCAAACGCATATGCCCCAATGCTTGTTACACTATCTGGAATAGTTATGCTGATCAAACCACTACATCCGCAAAATACATAGTCACCAATCGTGGTCACTCCATCCGGAATCACGAGGTCTACAACTTGTTCACCATTCAAATGCAACGTATATGAATTGCTGATCCTAGAGTCAAACTGAATCTTGCACCACGCTGCTACATCTGTGATATAAACGTCTTTGACCTTATAAAAAGCCTCTTCACCCACGCTTGTTACACTATCAGGAATTGTCACGCTTTTTTCGCTTACGTATGCACTATTCGAAAACGCTCTACTCCCTATCCGCGTTACATTATCTTCGATGACTACAGTTTCATAATATTTTGAATACCACGGAGCCTCGCTCTCATACGAATAATCCTCCATATCCCCCGACCCCGAAATGGTCAGCGTAGTGCCCTCCAATTTCCAGGTGAGGTTTTCCCCGCAGGTGCCGGAGTCCTCCATTGTCACCGGAGAAGCCTCTTCCTGCGTCGGTTCAGACTGCTCCTGCACAGGCTGTTCTTCCTCCTGTGCCGGTTCCTCCGCTGCCTGCTCTTCCTTTTCCGGCTCCTGGACAGGCTCCGCCGGGTCCTGTGCTGGTTCCTCCTGCTCCGCAGAGTCTGTCGGTTCCGCCGGTTCCGATGTCTCCGCCACAGGTGCAGCGCTGTCCGCTTCCGCTGCCTCTACTGCCCAGGCGTTGCCGCCCAACAGGCTCATGGCCATGGCGAGCACCAACAGCAGTGAGATACTTCGTCTTATTTTCCCTTTCATTCTCGTTCTCCTTTCGTCAATTTAACGGTTTTTCCGCCATATATTCTCTATTTTACAAGTTAAACCGCTATTTGTAAAGGTGTGTCATAGATTATTTTTCCTGTCCTTTCGACAGATAGCTGCCCTCCTTTCAACGAAAAAACAGCAGCTCCGGACGCCAAGTTCCAAAGCTGCTGCTTTTCTTCGATTCAAACTATATTGCGGAAACCGCCTTATCGTCTCCTCCGCAGCCGACCCCGGCCACGGCCGCCACGGTATCCGCCGCCTCGGCCGCTGCGGCGTTTGGTGCCGCCATAGGCTCTGCGGCGACGTCCGCCCATGCGGACGCGGATGACCACGGCGATGATGCAGACCACCAGGACGATGAGCAGGATGCGCACCCAGACCTTGGAGAACAGGTTGGACAGGGCCGCTTTCCGGGCCAGCCAGGCGGACTGGGACACGTCATTGGCGGCCACCAGCTTGACGGTACCGTAGTCGGTATCCCCCAGGCTCACCGTCATCTTGCCCAGCTCGTCCCCCTTCTTCACGGGAGCGGCCACTTCCTCGTACAGGTCGGTGGAGATGTCAAAATCTTCGATCTTGATGTCCTTGGGCAATTCCGCCGTGATGGTCTTCTCCGGCACGGCGGTGACGTAATCCGCCTCCTTGGACAGGGTGACCTTCACTTCCCCGGCGGGGAAAGTGCTGTCTAGAATGTTCTTCTCCTCAAAGTTATCAAAGCCCCACTGGAGCAGGCGACTGCTCTCGGAGAACTGGAGACGCTTGATGTTGCCCGATTTGTCCACCGGGTTGTCGCAGCCCATAACCACGGCCACCAGGGTCTCCCCGTTCTGCTTTGCAGCAGAGAGGAGGCAATAGCCTGCGTCGTCGGTGTAGCCGGTCTTGATGCCGATACAGCTGCTGTAGACGTAGCCGGCGTAGCGCATATTGGACAGCAGGCCGTTGGTGCTGAAGTAATAGCGCTCCTCGCTCTTGTTGGTCTTGCGAATTTTGCAATCGGGCTTAGCCACGATCTTGCGGAACTCCTCGTACTCCATGGCCGCCTTGGCCACCTTGTAGATGTCGTTGCAGGTGGTGTAGTGGTCGGGGTCCGGCATACCGCTGGGGTTACAGAAATGGGTACCCACACAGCCGATGTCCGCCGCCTTTTTGTTCATGTCCTTGACGAAGGCTTCGATGGAGCCGGAGACCCCCACGGCCAACACGTTGGCCGCCTCGCCAGCAGAGGCGATGAGGAGGCAGTTGAGCAGCTCTTGAACGGTGAGCTTTTCGCCAGACTTGATGTCCGCGGTGGAGGTGTCCGCTTCGATGCCCTGCCACAGGGAGGGGCCGGCGGTGAGCTTCTGATCTAAGGTCAGCTTGCCGCTGTCCACAGCGTCCAGCACCAGCAGGGCGGTCATGACCTTGGTGATGCTAGCGGGATAGATCTTCTTGTCTGCGTCCTGCTGGTAGAGCACCGTATCGGTGTCCAGGTTCACCAGCAGCGCCGCCTTGGCTTTGACCTTCATGCCGCTCAGAATATCCGACGCCGCGTAGGCTTGCGGCATCAGCAGGGAGAACAGTAGGACGATGGTGAGGAAAAAGGATAGAATACGCTTATTTTTCATAGGAAACCCCTGTTATCTATGGTATAATGAATGGAAATACAATGATAGGTTTGCCGCCTGTCCCCGCCGTCAAACGGGGGCGTTGCCGCAAATCATCCAAATATTATACCAGAACCCACCCATGGAAGCAACGGAAAATGATGAAATTCATAAAATTGGAGCGAAAAACCTTGCTGCGCTTGGGCGTCCTGCTGCTGTGCGTGCTGATGGGGCTGGAAGGCTGTCAGCTGGCATCCCACACCAGCCCGGCAGAGGGCTGCCGCATCCAGACCACCGCCACCGCCTCCAGACGTGCCCTGCTCACCGGCCGGGTGAGCAGTCAGGCCCAGCGCGCCCAGGCAAAGCAGCGCACAGACAGCAAACCCACCCAGCCCATCTCCCTGAACCGGGCGACCCAAGCGGAACTGGAAACCCTGCCCGGCATCGGGGAGAAGAAAGCCCAGGCAATCCTCGCCTACCGGGACGCCCACGGCCGGTTCCGCAGCTGCGAGGAGCTGTTGGAGGTGGAGGGCATCGGTGAGGCGACGCTGGAGGGGCTGCTGCCCTATTTGACTTTGGAGTGAAATGATGAAGATTTTAGTGGTCGATGACGAAAAATTAGTGGTCAAAGGCATCAAATTCAACCTGGAACACGACGGGTACGAGGTGGTGACCGCCTTTGACGGAGAGAGCGCTGTGGCGCTGACCGGTTCGGAGAAGCCGGACTTGGTCATTTTAGACCTGATGATGCCCAAGCTGGACGGGCTGGAGGCGTGTATGCAGATCCGCGCCTTCTCCAACGTGCCCATCATCATGCTCACCGCTCGGAGCACGGACATGGACAAGCTGATGGGCTTTGAGTGCGGGGCGGACGACTATGTGACCAAGCCCTTCAACATCTTAGAGCTGAAGGCTCGCATCCGTGCCCTCCTCCGCCGTGCCGGCGCCGAACGGAGCGCCGCTCAGCCGGAGAGCCAGCAGCTGCGGTGCGGGAACATCGTCCTGGACTTGGCCTCCCGCAGCGCCCTGCGGGACGGGGTGCCGGTGACGCTGACGGCCAAGGAATTTGACCTGATGGAGCTGTTCCTGCGCAATCCCAACCGGGTGTTCAGCCGCACCAGCCTGTTGGATCAGGTGTGGGGGTACGAATACCAGGGCGACGACCGGACGGTGGACGTCCACATCCGGCGGCTGCGGGAGAAGCTGGAAAAAGTCCCCGCCTCTCCGGCCTACATCATGACCAAGTGGGGGGTCGGATACTACTTGAAAAATGAGGACGCTGCCCGATGAAGGGTTGGAAGTGGAAGGGCTTTCAATTTCGCCCCAGCGAGAACGTCCAATCCCAGTTTGCCCTGTCCTATCTGCTCATCATCGCCGCCGTCCTCATCCTGCTCAACACCTATCCCCTGCTGGCCTGTCAGACCCTGGTGTTCCAGGCCAAGCAGAGCATCCTGACCGAAGCCCAGATGATCGCCTCCAACCTGGCAGAGCTGGGCGAGCTGGGGGAATCGGGGGTGGAACAGGTGATGACGCTGGTGGGCGACGGCAACCTGACCCGCATCGTGGTCACCGACCCGGACGCCCAGCTGCTCTACGACACCCAGGAGAGCGCCCGTCCCCACCGGTACGCCCTGTTCCAGGAGCTGACCCAGGCGCTGGACGGGCAGGACGTCTACCATGCGTCCTTCCGGGACAACGCCTTCCGCAGTGAGGCCGCCGTGCCGGTGACCTATTGCGGGAACATCATCGGCGGGGTCTACCTTTATAAATATGACACGGAGCAGGCGGAGATCTTATTGGGACTGCAATCCAATCTGCGGAACATCACTCTGGTGGTCTGCGTCTTCGCCGTGCTGGTCAGCGTCATCCTGTCCCGGATGATGACCCGCCGGATGAACGACCTGCTGGCCGCCATCCGCGCCTTCCACTCGGGCAGCGACACCCAGCCCATCTCGGTAAAGGGCAAGGATCAGCTGGCCAAGATGGCGGACGAGTTCAACCAGCTCACCGAGCGCATCCAGGAGACAGACGCCATGCGGCGGCAGTTTGTGGCGGACGCCTCCCACGAGCTGAAGACCCCCCTCACCTCCATCCGCCTCCTGTCCGACTCCATCTTGCAGGATCCGGAGATGGAACCGGAGCTGATCCGGGAGTTTGTGGGGGACATTGGCCGGGAAGCACAGCGGCTGAGCCGCATCACGGAGGGCTTACTGTCCCTGACTCGGCTGGATCGTGGCATTCAGGAGCAGTCCGGCGTCATCGACGTGTCCGGGCAGGTGCGCTACGCCATCCATCTGCTGCTGCCTCTGGCGGAGGCCAACGACATCGTGCTCCACTCCCAGCTGGAGTCCAACTGCCTGGTGCTCATCTCCGGGGACAACATGGCCCACATCGCTAACAACCTCATCGAGAACGCCATCAAGTACAACGTCCCCGGCGGCAGCGTGTGGATCCGGCTGGTCATCGACGGGGAGGACGTGGTGTTCACCGTGGAGGACACCGGCATCGGCATCCCGCCGGAGGAGCGGGAGAAGGTCTTTGAACGGTTCTACCGGGTGGACAAGGCTCGTTCCCGGGAAGCGGGCGGCACCGGGTTGGGGCTGTCCATCGTCCACGACACGGTTTTGCAGGCTGGCGGCTCCATCCGCCTGACCGAGGGGAGCGCCGGGGGCGCTTGCTTCCAGGTGACGTTGCCGCTGGCACAGGAGGACGTGACATGAAGAAATGGTTGTTCTGCATCCCCTTGGGGGTGCTGCTCCTGCTGGCCATCTATGGCGCCAGCCAATTCAAATCCACCCCGACCGACCAGCAGAATTATAATCTCTATTTCCTGTCTGACAGTTACGCCTCCGGCAGTGCCCTGGACACGGAATCCTACGCCCTGGACAGCGAAAAGGAGGTCATCAAGCAGCTGGTTCACGCCCTGCTGTCCAAGCCGGAGCGCGTTGACCTGACCACCCCCTTCCCCAAGGGCACCACCCTGCTGAGCCACAAGCTGAAGGACAAGGTGCTGACGCTGAATTTTTCCAAGGAGTACGGGGACTTGACCGGCGCCAAACGGACGCTGGCCAATGGGGCGGTGGTGCTGACCATGACCCAGCTGAAGCAGGTGGACAGTGTGGTCATCTTAGCCGCTGGGGAATCGGTGCTGCCGGGGAAATCGGAGGAGCCGTTGACGGCGGAGGACTTCGACCTGTCCGGCATGAGCGCCGACCCCATCCCCTTGAAAATCACCCTCTACTTCCCCTCCGAGGACAGCACCCAAGTGGTGCACGAGACCCGCACCCTGCAAGCCTCCACCGCCCATCAGACCGGCTCCATCCAAGCCGTTTTAGACGCCCTGTGCGCCGGTCCGGAACGGAAAGGCGCGGCCGCCTACCTGCCCGCCACCACAGACGGGGTCTCCATCCGGCTGGAGAAGAAGGTGTGTCTGCTGTCCCTGCCTGACCAGTGGATGCAGGCGCTATTGGACGAGGACGGCAAGGCCAACCTGGCAGCCTGGGCACTGTCGGCGTCGCTGACGGAGCTGGACGGGGTGAATCAGGTGTCCTACTGGAACCACGGGACGGAGATCCCGGGGTTGTCGGCGGGAGAGATCGAAAAGGTGTATACCGCTCAGTAGCGCTTCGCAGTCTCCCCACAGCGAGCGTAGGGCATAGGAAAGTGCGCCTTCTGGCTGGCCGTACGTGGTCGCCAATCCCTCAGTCAGCCTTTGCGGCTGACAGCTCCCTTTGCACAAGAGAGCCCTTTAGGTGGTTCCTTTTGGACGGGCACTGTCCTCATCTAAAAAGCACAAAAACGAACCAGCTTCCAAAGAAGCTGGTTCGTTTGTTTTTTATTCACTTCCAGCGCTGCCGCTGCTGCTCGCCCCACCGGTGCCGGTGTCTTGGCTGCCCGGATGGAGGCGGAAGAAGTTGCCGTCCATGTAGTCGAATCGGCTGAACAGGTCGCAGAAGGCGAAAGCTTGGTACTGCTTCACCTGGCTCTGCAAGGTCTCGGACAGGTCGGACAGGTCTTCGGCCATCTTGCCATCCGGCGTGATATAGCCGTTGGTGTTGATGACCGGCACCTGCTCGTACAGGTCTGCCAGGTACTTCATGTAGTCGGTCATGGGCAGGTTGGCCATTTTGGCGGTCAGGACGCCCAGATAGTTGGTGGAGAGCATGACGTTCTCCGCTTCGGGGATGTCGTAGTTTGCCCAGATCATGAAGGGCGTTACGTACTCCCGCTGGGTCTCCTCCATGGTCAGGCTGTCCGTGCTCTTTCCGAACAGCTGTTCGTAGAAGGCAGTGGTGAGCTTGCCTTGGTGGTCGCCGAAGAGGACGATCATGGTGGGCTCGTCCACCTTGCTATAGTAGTCGATGAGCTCTTTCAGGGCGTCGTCCGTCTTGCGCATGAGCGCCAGGTACTGCTCCGCATAGCTGCTGGTGCCGAACATGGTGCCCTTCAAGGCGATGGTACGGGGCAGGTTGTACCAGCCCTGGTTGTAGCCGCCGTGGTTCTGCATGGTGACGTTGAAGATGAAGTTCTTCTGTCCCTTGCCCTGCTCGGTGATAGACTGGATGGTCTTGAAGTCGCAGGAGTCGGAGATATAGCCACGGACGTACTCCGGATTGGTCACGTCGGTGTCGAACATCTGCTTGTCAAAGCCCATGTACTTGTACACCAGCGGCCGGTTCCAGCCGGACGACAGGTAGGGGTGGAAGGCGGTGGTGTGATAGCCCATCTCCTTGGCCAGGGAGACCAGGGACGCCTGGTTGTCCTTGACGTAGAGCTGATAGGGCACGGTGCCGCTGGGCAGGAAGGCGGAGCTGTTGCCGGTGAGGAACTCGTATTCCACGTTGGCGGTGCCGCCGCCGGTGACGGGCGAGTACATCCAGCCCTTGACGGTGTTGTTCTTCAGGCTCTTGAAGAAGGGGATGGTCTCCTCGTTGACCTGGAGGCGGTCGTAGATGCTCATGTCCGCAAAACTCTCGTCCATGATGCAGATGAGGTTGGTGGGCTGGACACCGCTGGAGACGGTACTGCTGCTGGTCTGACCGGTCTTTCCGGTGCCTTTTTTCAGGAAGGTGTCCTGCTGCAGGTTCATCTCCGGGTTCTGGTCGGTGTGGGTGCTGGTCACCTCTTGGGCTTGGTCGGTGATGGTCTCCTCGGAATAGTTATCCGGTTTATCCACCCGACTGTAGCGCAGGGCGATGGTGAAGTTTAGGACGAAGCCATTGGACTGGGTGCGCCACTGCTGGGTCTTGATGCCGGCAGCGGGGAGCCAACCGGTGAAGAAGAAGGCCACGATATAGGCAGCGGACAGGGCGCCCATGATCCAGGTGATGGTTTTTTTCTTGAAATAGGATCGCTCCGGCTGAGGCACGGCGAAGAGTTTGAGCACCAGGAAATAGAGCAGCATCAACGCCAGCGTCCCCCAGATATACCGATCCGGAGTGAAGTCGTACTCGTCCACCACGTTGACCGCCGTGCGGATGGCGGTGATGTCATGGGGGAAGAGGATGCGGCCACGGAACTCCAACACGTAATGGTTGACGATACCGATGACCTCAAAGAAGCTGCAGGCTGCCACGGCTGCCCGCCGCCTGCGGCCGAAGATGAGCCAGGAAATGAAGAAAGCAATGGCGTACCAGACCATGTTCATGATGAACTCGTCTGGTTCCAGGTTTAAGTATGGGTTGGTCTCGTTCAACAGTTCCACTTGGAACAGTGCCACCAGAGGCCCCAGCAGAAAGAGCACTCTGGAGAGGAAGACTTTTTTGTCGTCTCCCACGATTTTATGGATCACAGCCGCCATCCGAGGAAAGCGGCGGGGTTTACTCGGTGTAGTTTTTTCTTGTTCTTTTGTATTCATTGATGTCCTCCTAGGATAGATATAGAATCCCTCTCCCATATCTAAGCTGTGCGCGGTGTCTTCTTCGACGGTCGGACTACCGCCTTTCAGGTCATTCCTCCTCTCTGGTGAAAACGTGGATGTCAAACTGGGTCTGCACATCCAACTCCGTCCGCTGTTCCAGCTTCGCTTTCCCCTTCCCTGGCGTCTTCCAGCAATAGGGGGTCATGCGGAACAGGTCTTGTATGCTCTGCTGATCGGGCAGGTGGATGATCCCCTCCACCCGCTGCACTTCCTGGTAGCGGAACCCGTCATAGGGCGTCCGCTCCTCTACATTCAAATAAGGGTGCTCATAGAGCACCTCCTTCAGCTCCCACAGGTGCCGTGCCGCTGGGACCACGTAGAGGAAGGTCCCGCCGGGTTTGAGCACCCGTCGCACCTCGTCCAAGGCCAGCGGAGAGAAGCAGTTCAGGAACAGATCCGCCTGTCGGTCTGCGATGGGCAGGTGGTAGGCGGAGGCCACAGCGAACTCGATCTCCCTCTGTCGCTTCGCCGCCCAGCGGAGGGCGAACTTGGACAGGTCGATACCTGCTATTGTAGGCTTTTTTTCCGCCGCCGTCAATCTATTAAAAATTCCAGCGGTATAATACCCTTCCCCACAGCCGGAGTCCACCACCACCGGTTCCATGTCGGTGTACCGATCCGCCAAGTCCTCCAGAGCCTGGCACAGGTGGCGATAATACCCCGCCGAGAGGAAGTCCTTCCGGGCGCGCACCATCTCCTTGTCGTCCCCCGGCAGCTTGGAGTGCTTCTGGCGGACGGGAAGCAGATGGACGTAGCCGGCAGCGGCGCAATCGTAGCTGTGACCGCTGGGACAGAGGTATCGCCCCGGCTGTTTTTCCAATGGCTGGGCGCAGATGGGGCATCGAAATAAGCTCATGAGTAGATTCCCTTCAGAAAATATGTCTTGACACGTGAAAACGCACTTGCTTTTTGTTCCGTTCAATATTATAATAGCATTTGAATCTTAAATAAATGTAAAATCAGTGCAGGGGAGAAGAATTTGTAGCAATCAACAAAAATCAAGACATTCCGGGAGTGAGAAACATGAATAATCGGACAAATTACACGATGCTATGTGACTTCTATGAGCTGTCCATGGCAAACGGCTACTTCCAGACGCCGTTAAGAGACTGCATCACCTACTTTGATGTGTTCTTCCGCACCATCCCTGACGAGGGTGGTTTCGCCATCACCGCAGGTCTGGAACAGGTGGTGGACTACATCAAGAACCTGACCTTCACCGACGAGGACATCGAATACCTCCGTTCCAAGGGCGGCTTCGTCGAAGAATTTTTGGACTACCTGAAGAACTTCAAGTTCACCGGCGACATCTGGGCCATCCCCGAAGGCACCGCTGTCTTCCCCAGAGAACCCATCCTCATCGTCCGTGCTCCCGCCATCCAGGCGCAGTTCATCGAGACTTACATCCTGCTGGTGCTCAACCATCAGTCCCTCATCGCCACCAAGTCCAACCGCATCGTCCGGGCTGCCGCTGGCCGTCCCGTGGCGGAATTCGGTTCCCGCCGTGCACAGGGCGCTGAGGCCGCCATCCTGGGCGCTCGCGCCTCCTACATCGCCGGCTGCGCCGGCACCGCTTGTGTCCAGGCGGATCGGGACTATCACGTTCCCGCCACCGGCACCATGGCTCATTCCTGGGTGCAGATGTTCCCGGATGAATACACCGCCTTTGAGACCTACTGCAAACTCTACCCCAACAACGCTACCCTGCTGGTGGACACCTACAACGTCCTCCGTTCCGGCGTCCCCAACGCCATCAAGGCCATCAAGAACGTGCTGTGGCCCATGGGCATCAAGAAGTGCGGCATCCGCATCGACTCCGGCGACCTGACCTATCTGTCCAAGGAAGCCCGCAAGATGCTGGACGAGGCCGGTCTGACCGACTGCAAGATCGTAGCCTCCAACTCTCTGGATGAGTACATCATCCGCGGCCTGCTGCTGGAAGGCGCGCAGCTGGACTCCTTCGGCGTAGGCGAACGGCTCATCACCTCCAAGAGCGACCCCGTCTTCGGCAGCGTCTACAAGCTGGCCGCTGTGGAGGACAAGGATGGCAACATCATCCCCAAGATCAAGGTCAGCGAAAACGTGGAGAAGATCACCATCCCCCACTTCAAGAAGGTCTACCGTCTGTACGACAACGACACCCACAAGGCCATCGCCGACGTGGTGACCGTCCACGACGAAGTGATCGACGACAGCAAGGAATACGAGCTGATCGACCCGACCTTCACCTGGAAGCGGAAGAAGGTCTCCAACTTCACCGCCAAAGAGCTGCTCCGTCCCATCTTCCAGGGCGGCGAGCTGGTCTATGACCTGCCCTCCATCGACGACATCCGGGAGAACTGCGTGTATCACGTGGCTTCCCTGTGGGATGAAGTGAAGCGGTTTGAAAATCCCCAGACCTACTACGTTGACCTGTCCGAGCGTCTGCTGAACATCCGTTCCGACCTGCTGGCGTTCAACAAGAAATAAGCATCCTCCTGTGAGGTTCTAGCGGGACGCCCGACGGGTTCGGGCGTCCCTTTTCTATGGTTAGGAGTGATACGATGGTATTTCAAAAGGCAAACCCCAACGAATTCGACCGCATCCGTGGGTTTTACTGGGTGCTCATCGACGCCATGGCGGCGGACAACGACAAGATCGGCTGGAAGAAGGGCATCTACCCCACCGACGCGTTCCTCCAGGACAGTCTGGCAAAGGGCACCTTGTACACCCTCACCCACCGACAGCAGCTGGCAGCCTGCGTCATCGTGAACAGCGACACCAACGAGGGCTACGCCGGTGTGCCCTGGCGGGTGGACTGTGCGGATAGCGCGGTGCTCATCCCTCACGCCCTGGCGGTCTCCCCGGCGCTGCAGGGGCAGGGGATCGGCAGAGCGGTGGTGGCGCAGGTGCAGGATTTGGCCCGGCGTGCTGGAAAACGGGCGGTGCGGCTGGACATTTTGGGCACCAACGGGGCGGCGGAGCGGTTGTACACCGGGATGGGGTTCCAGTTTGTTCAAGCCAAGCCCATGTTCTATGAGGACACCGGGTGGACGGAGTACAAGCTGTATGAGTGGCCCTGCGAGCCTTGACCTTTCGCCTGTTTTCCACTAGAATAGTATCATTGCGACTATTTTAGGAGGGATGTTTTTATGAATGCGACTACCAAATTCAGAGGCCACCTGTGTGCCCTGTTCTGCGTCATCGTCTGGGGCATCACGTTCATCGTCAGCGCCAAACTGCTGGTGGTGTTCACCCCCATCCAGACCATGTTGCTGCGGTTCTTCGTGGCCTACCTGGTCCTGTGGGTGCTCCACCCCAAGTGGTACTTCCGCTGGCAGGACGAAGTGGCCTTTCTGCTCATGTCCGTCTTCTCCAACACCCTCTATTTCATGGCGGAGAACACTGCCATCACCTACACCCAGTCCTCCAACGTGAGCATCCTGGTCTCCACCGCGCCGGTGCTCACCGCCATCCTGCTGGCGCTGACGCCCAACAGCGAGAAGCCCACCCGGAACACGGTGCTGGGCATTCTGGTGGCGCTGGTGGGCATGGTCATGGTGGTGCTCAACGGCGCAGTGGTGCTCAAGCTGAACCCCATCGGCGACCTGCTCTCGGTGGGCGCTGCCCTGTCCTGGGCGGTGTACAGCCTCATCTTGCAGCGGTACAGTTCCCGCTTCTCCAGCTATCTCATCTCCCGAAAGCTCATGTTCTACGGCATCCTCACCACCCTGCCCCTGCTGGCCATCGAGGGCAAGCCTTTCCCCATCTCCGCTCTGTTTACCCAGCCCACCCTGCTGCTGGGTCTGCTCTTCCTGGGCGTGCTGGGCAGTGCCCTCTGCTACGTGTGCTGGAACTCGGCGGCGGACACGCTGGGGGTATTGCAGACCACCATGTACATCTACGCCATCCCCTTCGTCACCATGGTCAGCGCCGCCCTCTATCTGGACGAGACCATCACCCTCATGGGCATCGGCGGAGCCGTTCTCATCGTGCTGGGCATGGTGCTCAGCTCCAAACCGGCCAAAGCCAAAACAGAATAACAGAAAAACCACCGTTGTCTCCAACGGTGGTTTTATTTGCGTGTTTTACTCTGCCGCCTCCAAGAGCTGCTTGGTGTACGGGTGCTGAGGGTGGTCGAAGAGGGTGTCCACGTCCCCCTGCTCCACGATCTCGCCCTTTTTCATGACGATGGCGCGATCACAGATTTGGTAGACCACGTTCAGGTCGTGGGAGATGAACAGGTAGCTCAGGTTCAACTCCTTTTTCAAGTCCACCAGCAGGCGCAAGATCTGTGCCTGAATGGTCACGTCCAGGGCGGACACCGCTTCGTCAGCGATGACCAGCCGAGGCTGGACGATGAGGGCGGAGGCGATGCAGATGCGCTGGCGCTGGCCGCCGGAGAGCTGACCGGGCTTGCGTTCCAGATACTCCTCCCCCAGGCCGACCCGTTCCAGCATTTCGATGACCCGGCGACGGCGCTCGGCGGCGTCGTATTTGCCATAAATCTTCAACGGCTCCTCCAGAATCCAACGGACGCTGCGGGAGGGGTTCAGGGCGCTGTAGGGGTCTTGGAAGACCATCTGGGGGCGCTTGCTGTGGTGGATGATCTCCCCTTCGTACTGATCCAGCATCCCCAAAATGGCCTTGGCCAGGGTGGATTTGCCGGAGCCGGACTCGCCTACCAGACCCAACACCTCCCCTTCGTGGATGGTGAAGGACACGTCCCGAAGCACCTGTTTGCGCTTCTGCCCAAACAGGCGATTGCCATTCTGGCGATACCAGGTATTCAAATGACGCACTTCCAAAACAGGCTGGTCAGTCATGGGTCAACAGTCCTTTCAGGGTCAGTACAGACGGTGGGTACGGGTGGGGATGGCGGCGATGAGGCGTTGGGTGTAGTCCTCCTTGGGGTGGTGGAAGATCTCTTCCGTGCTTCCTCGCTCCACGATGACCCCTTTGTGCATGACCAGAATCTCAGAACAGAGCTTCCGGACTACATTGAGGTTGTGGGAGATGAAGAGGATGGCGGTGCCGTACTCCCGGTTGATCTTTTTCAGCAGCTGCAAGATCTGCGCCTGAATGGTCACGTCCAGGGCGGTGGTCGGCTCGTCGGCCAGCAGCAGCTTGGGACGGGAGATGATGGCGGCGGCGATCATGACCCGCTGGAGCATACCGCCGGACAGCTCGTGGGGGTACTTGTCATAGATGGCCTCCGGGTCGGGCAGCTCTGCCTCCGCCATGGCGGCGAGGGCGGCAGCTTTCCGCTCCTGAGGGGTCTGCTTGGTGTGGATGCGCAGGGACTCCTCCACCTGGGGACCGATCTTCATGACCGGGTCCAGGCTGGTCATGGGCTCCTGGAACACCACGGCCAGGTCGGTGCCCTGGCGGCAGCGCAGCTCTTCCGGGGTGCAGTTCAGGATGTCCAGGCCGTCCAGCAGGATGCTGCCGGAGCAGTCCGCTTTCCCTTCCGGGAGCAGGCCGCAGATGGACATGGCGGTGACCGATTTGCCGGAACCGGACTCGCCCACCAGGCCGATGATGGCCTGATCTGCCACGGAGAAGCTGATGCCCTTTACGGCGTCCTTGCCCTCCGGGGCGCTGTGGAAATGAACCCGCAGTTCTTTGACTTCCAGCATGATGCGTTCCTCCCCGCCCTTACTTTTTCCGCTGCAGGCCCTCTCCCAACAGGGAGAAGCCCAAGATGAGCAGCACGATGGTCAGCCCCACAAAGAGCACATACCAGGGGGCGTTTTTCAGATACACCTGGGCTTCCGCCAGCATCCGACCCAGACTTGCGTCGGGAGGCTGGACGCCGATGCCCAGGTAGCTCATGCTGGCCTCAGCCAGCACGGCGTTATTGAAGCCAATGGTGACGGCGGGCAACAGGACCGGCACTGCGTTGGGCAGGATATGCCGGAACATGATCCGGAAGGATTTTGCCCCCATCAACCGGGCGCTTTTGACGTAGTTCAGTTCCCTGGCCTTGGCGTACTCCCCGCGCACGATACGGGCGAAGCTGGGGATGAAGAGAATGCCCAGAGTCCAGGTGATGGTCACCTTATTGCCTCCCACCACGGCCACGACCACGAGAGCCAGCAGGATGGATGGGAACGCAGTGACCGAGTCGCAGATGCGCATGAGCAGCTCATCTGCCCAGCCTCCGAAGTAGCCGGTCAAGGCGCCGATGAGGGTGCCGGCGATAACGCCGATGAGCACCACGCAGACGGCGATGAGGAAGCTGGTGCCCGCACCCTCCAGGATGCGGGAGAAGATGTCCCGCCCGTAGCTGTCGCAGCCCATGATGTGCTCGAGGGTGGGGGGACTGAATTTCACGGAGGCGTCCATGGCGGTGGTGCCGTAGGGCGTCCAGAAGAAGCTGACTAAGATCAGCAGCACCATGAAGCCGGACAGGACGCCGCCGATCCAGAGATACCGGCTGCGGCTGCCGCCTTTTTTGGTGGTTTTCTTGTTTCGATTGCCGTTCATTGTCATGACCTCCTCAGCTTAACCGAATGCGGGGATCCATGTACTGGTAGAGCAGGTCGGCCAGGAAGTTCACCAGAACCACCCAGAGGACCAGGATCATCACCAGGGCTTGCACCACCGGGAAGTCACGGTTGTTGATGGACGAGAGCAGGAGGACGCCGATGCCAGGGATGGCGAAGACCTGTTCGATGACGATGCTGCTGGCCACGATCTCCGCCATGGACGTTGCGATGAACGTGATGACCGGGATGATGGCGTTGCGCAGGACGTGTTTTTTCAGGATGCGATCCTTGGTGCTCCCTCGGCTCCGGGCGGTGCGGACGTAATCCCGCTCCATCTGGTTCAAGATGGACGCGCGGAGCATCTTCACCGTCATGGCGATTCTGGAAATGCCGATGGAGATGGCCGGGAAGATGAGATAGACCAGGAATTTCGGCCAGGACTGGGTATAGGACACGAACTGTCCGGGGACAAAGACGCGCAGGCCCACGCCGAAGATGTAGGTACAGGCCACGCCCAAGAGGAAGGGCGGGACGGACATGAAAATTTGGTTGATGACCGTCAGGCTCCGGTCTAAGACGCCTCCCTCCTTCCGTGCCGTCCAGATGCCCAAGGGGATGGAGACCAGGATCATGAGGAGGAAGGAGAACAGGGTGAGCATGGCGGTGATGGGGAGCTTTTGGGCGATCATCTCCGCTACCGGCATGTGGTAGCTGTAGGACGTGCCGAAGTCCCCCTGGAGGAAGCCGAGGAGCCAGCTCCCATATTGGACGAGGATGGGTCGGTTCAGTCCCATCTCTTCCCGCAGCGCGGCCAGGGATTCTGGGGTGGCGCTGGTGCCTAACATAGCAGTGGCCGGGTCCGAGATGACCTGGAACGCTAGGAAGGCGAGAAGGGAAACGATGAACAATGTAATAATGAGAGTGAATACTTTTTTCAAAAGGTATTTCATCTTCTCGCCTTCCTTCTTTGCATTACAGATTTCTTAGGACTCAGCCATTACTTATAGTGGACGGTGGACATATCCATGACGTACATGGGATAGAAGTTATAACCGTCCAGATCCTTCTTGATGGCCACGAATTCCGCCAGGTCCTGGATATACACGTTGGCTGCGGTGTCGGCCAGGATCTTTTCGCACTGCTTGTACAGCTTGGTGGCTTCGGCGTCGTCGGTGGCGGCGTCAGCCTGGGCGTACACCTTGTCGAACTCTGCGTTGGAATAGTTGAACATATTCTTGTCAGAGGTGCTGGTGTAGCGCTGCAGCATTGCGGAAGCGGTCAGGGTAGCGGCGTCGAAGCCGACCACAGTGGCTTCATAGTTCCGGTCGGAGTAGACCTCGCTGAGCCAGGTGGACCAGTCCACCTGCTGGATCTTGGCGGTGACGCCGACAGCGGCCAGCTGTTCCACCAGGACTTCAGCAGTCTTCACGTGGGGGGTGTAGTTGGAGGGCACCTTGATGGTGAACTCAAAGCCGTTCTCGTAGCCTGCTTCCTTCAGCAGTGCCTTTGCCTTCTCCACGTCGTGGGTGTAGGTATCGCTCAGGGATGCGTCAAAGTACTTGGTGAACGCAGGATACATAGCGGAACCGACCTTGGTGCCGTGGCCGTCTTCGGTCAGATCCAGGATGGACTGCACGTCGACGGCGTAGCACAGAGCCTGACGGACCTTTTCATTGTCGAAGGGCTTGACCTTGTTGTTCAGGTACAGTGCCTGGACCAGGTTCATGGTGCCTTCCAGCACGCTGTACTGATCGCTCAGACCCTTGATGTTGTCCACGGACAGGTGGGCGCAGATGTCGATGGAGCCTGCGTCCAGGGCTGCGGTGCGGGCGGTCTCGTCTTCATAGATCTGATAGGTCACCTTGTCCACCTGAGCGGGGGTGCCGTAGTAATCTGCGTTCTTCTCCAGCACCACGTTCTCCTGAACGGAGCGGGAGACGAACTTGAAGGGGCCGGTGCCGATGGGCTGGGTCTTGCCGTCCTTGTAGTCCTTGGGGGAGATATACACGTAGGCCAGGTAGCTCAAGAATTCCGCAGAGGGCTTCTTCAGCTTAATGACCAGGCTGGTGTTATCGTCGGAGGCTTTGATGCTTTCCATATTAGAAAGCGCCTCTACCAGGGAGGTCTCCACAGCGGTAGCGGCGCAAGTTTTAAAGGAATAGAGAATGTCGTCTACGGTCACATCCGCACCGTTGTGGAACTTCACATTGTCCCGCAGGGTGAAGGTGTAGGTGAGCTTGTCGTCGGACACCTTGTAGTCCTTGGCGACAGCAGGGTTGAAGTTACCGGTGCTGTCCGCTTTGACCAAGCCTTCGTAAACGTTGAATAAGACCTCTCTAGTTCCTGCCGCCGTGATGGTGTAGGGGTCAAGACTTTCATCCAGGTCCTGAGCGATGCCGACGGTGATGGAATTGTCGTGGGCATCGTTCGTGAAAGAGCTAGTTTCGTCGTTAGCAGCAGAGCCGCTACCGGAAGTGGCACCTCCGCAGGCGCAGAGTGTACCCATCGTGCAGGTTACTGCCAAGAGCAGTGCAAGAATGCGTTTCATTTGCAGATCTCCTTACCACCGTCGTATTCTCAAACGGTGTTACAACAAAATTAACATCTCTCATTATTAAATTGTCGGTTGTACTGTAACACACCCTTTTGCAAAATTCAAGGCTTTTTTTCCGCCTTTTCCTCCTCCGAAATTTTAAGATCGTTAAAAAACTAACAATTTTGCCGCCTAAATCCCCTCACAGCGGAAAAACGGGGAAAAGTGTCACAAAACGGGGGATTGAACTTTTTTTGTGATTTTTTATTTTTTCCCCCATCTCCCCCCTCCTCCGCCCCACGCGGACACCCATCCCCCTTCGGCCAAAATCGCAAAAAACTTCTCTATATTTTTTGTGAAATTATCTCGACAGACCCTTGCCTTTGTTGTATAATATCACTAGAGTCACTACAACAAAAGGAGAGACCAATTATGACTGTTACTATCTTCAGAGTCCTGCCGGAAAATCCTGGTATGACTGATTACGTCAGCTCCGACGAGATGACCGCTCGCGCAAAGGCAGAGGAAATGGGCGCATCCCTGTGCTCCAGAGAGTTCCAGCTGCCCAACAAGTGGAACATCTTCGAGATGAATGACGAAGAGCTGATCTATGACAACCTGGACAATCCTTACACCGTGAAGCTCCACGAGATCACGGACGATCCTGCTATCTTCACCGTCGCCACCGTGCCTGTGTTCGAAGGTCTGGAAGCAGTGCTGCAGCCTGTGGAGGAATAAGTTCCAAGCTGACATGACAAAAACACCCAGGAGTGCCTTTCTCACTCCTGGGTGCTTTCTTTTTCCATTACTGAGGCAGCAGCTGGTTCACCGCGTCCAGGTACACGTCCGCATGGACGTTGTGGATGGCGTGGTCGCTGGTGTCCGTCTCGATGAGGGTGCAGTTTTTGCCGATGTACCCCACCGCCCGTTCCGCCTGCTCCCGGGTGGCGGCACACAGGTAGACGCCATTGTCCGCCTGATCCTCTTTGGCGTGGAGGTAGATGCAGGGGACGTTTATTTTGGACAAAATCTCCTTGTGGGTGTGGCCGTGGTTCCAGGTCAGGTCGTAGAAGCGCTCGCCGTACTGGAAATCGTAGTCCACCACGTAGTGGAAGATGCCGGTGACCGAGGCGGGCAGGAAGAAGATCTTGACCTCCTCCCCCGGATGCTTGTCCTGATAGTGCTGGGCGTAGTTGGCGATGCCGGGCATGGACTTGGCCATGTACAGCTGCCCCCAGTAGCAGCGCCGCAGATAGAAGGCCGGCCAGCACTCACTCTTGTCGGACTGGTTGTAGGCGTGGACATTGCGATAGGTGTCCAGGTAGGCGAAGGTATTCTCCCAGTCCTCCCCTTCGGTGGAGAACACGGGTGGGTCCTCCAGCACCACGCCGGCGACGTTCTTCCCGCCGTAGGCGCCGATGTACGCCGCCGTCAGAGCGCCATTGGAGTGTCCGCAGACCACGGTCTTCTGGCCAATGACGTGGTCGATGAACCAGATCAGGTCGTCGCCGTTCACGTCCAGGTAGTACAGGGACGGGTCGTGGCTGGACTGGCCGTGGCCGTAGACGTCCACCGCGTATACGTGCCAGTTTTCCGACAGCTCCGGCAGCAGGTTGGCGTAGTCCTCCCAGGCCCCCATCTGCCCGTGGATGAGCAGCAGGGCGGGCTTGTCGTTGCGCACCTCGCCGTAGTTGATGACGCTGCCGCTGGGCAGGGTCACCTGCTGTTCGGTGGCGCCGGCGCGTTTGATGTTGCGTTCATTTTTGTCGTACCAATGCAGGTTGCGATAGGAAAAGATGCCCAGGGCGACGGCCAAAAAGAGCATCAACGCCAGCAGCACCAATAATACGATACGGATAATTCGTTTCACGGGTCTCCCCTCCTCTTCTGTCTCTATTCTACCGGATGGGGGCGGAAAGTCTACCAACTGTGCGTTGCAAATGGGGCACGTCATGTTATGATCTGTTACGTTTCTGTCAAACCTGCCCAGGAATCTTCTTTTTTTCTTGCATCTGGTGGGAGAATATGATAGAGTTATCCTATACTTACCCGACGTTGGAGGAAACTGTCCCTATGAAGATTCACGAATCCGCCGAAAACTATCTGGAGACCATCCTGGTGCTCAAGCGCAGCCTGGGCAAAGTCCGTTCCATCGACATCGCCCGCGCCCTGAATTTCTCCAAGCCAAGCATCAGCCGTGCGGTTCGTCTGCTGAAAGAGGACGCCTACATCACCGTGGATTCCGACGGTTGGATCGAGCTGGAGCCCAAGGGGGAGGCCATTGCCGAGAAGATTTTGGAACGGCACGAGCTCATCACCCAGTGGCTCATCATGCTGGGCGTCGATCCGGAGATCGCCTCCCAGGACGCCTGCAAGATGGAGCACGACCTGAGCGCTGAGACCTTCGAGCTGCTCAAGGCACACATCGCCGCAGAGCATCCCGATATCATCTGACCCATCCACAACCGCACCTCATAAAAGCCAAAAAAGACTGGTTGCATCAACCAGTCTTTTTCTCATGTCGTTTTCTCCTCCGGTGGGTCATAGAAGTACAGGTTCAAGTCCACATTCCCCGTCACCCCGTCCAGCTTGCCCTGGTTGCTGTACTGCCACATCCGAATCTGATAGGCGAACTCCGGGCTGGGGTCGGCGTAGTTGGCGTACCACACATCTACGTCGGGGAGCTGGGACAGGTCGTAGCTGAAATAGCCCAGCATCCCATTGCAGTAGATGGCCGGCTGATAGCCTGCGTCCGCAATGGTCTGACAGAAGGCGGCGGCGCACTCTGTCACTGCGTTCTCCTCTATCTTGTCCGTCCGGGCGGTGCCGAAATCCACGTTGTCGATGTACTCCCAATCGTAGGCCACGTTCAGGGTGATGTCGTAGTCCTTGATGAGCTTGAGCAGGTATTTGGCCTCTGCTTTGGCCTCCTTGGCGGTGATGGCTTGGGAGAAGAAGTAGACGCCCACCTTGAGCTTGTATTTCAGCGCCTGCTGGATGTTCTCTCGGAACCGCTCGTCCTCTGCCAGCTTCCCCTGGGTGTAGCCCCGGTAGCCCACCTGGATCATGGCGAAGTCCACCTGCTTGGCCACCTTCTTCCAGTCGATCTTCCCCTGATGGGCGGACACATCGATGCCGGTCAGGTACTTCCCGCCGGTGTACACCACCCTGCCGTCCTCTTGCTGGGAGAAGTCGGAGGCGTCCAGGGTGTTCTCCGGCACACTGGGGTCGATGGTCACCGACTGGCCGCCGATGGTGACGGTCTTCTTATGGGGCCAGGTACACCCCTGGCACAGTACCAGGAGCAGCGCCAAGCACAGCAGCAGCCCTTGTTTTCTCATGGTCTCTCACCTCTTGTTGGTACGATTCCGTTTCACCATACCACAAATCGCGCCTGTTTTCATCAAAAAACCGTGAAGTTTTCGCAACTTCACGGTCTTTTTCGCTTTCAACCCACGCTCAGCACTGCACCGCTTCCCGTTCTGCCATCTTTTGCAGATCGGATGCGACCGGGTGATCCAGCGGGTCGATGATGGTGTGCTTAACCCGGAGGAAGAAGAGGGTACAGAGGGTCAGGGAGACCACTTCCGCAATGGGGAAGGACCACCAGACGGCGTGGAGACCGCCCACCTTGGCCAGGATATAGGCGGCGGGCAGGAGCACCACCAGCTGACGACCGATGGAGACGAGCATACTGTAGAACGCCTTGCCCAGAGCCTGGAGGGTGCTCATGAGGATGATGCACACGGCGGCGATGGGGAAATGGATGGCGATCTTCCGCAGGGCGGGGATGCCGATGTTCAGCATATCCTGTGAGGGGCTGAACATACCCAGCAGGACGCCGGGGATGGTCTCGAACAGGAGCATGCCCACCAGCATGAAGCACATGGCGTAGCGGATGCCCAGCTTGATGGTCTTGATGACGCGGGCTTTCTTGCGTGCGCCGTAGTTGTAGGCGATGATGGGCACCAGGGCGTTGTTCATGCCGAAGATGGGCATGAAGAAGAAGGATTGGAGCTTAAAGTAAGCGCCGAAGACCGCCACGGCGGTGGTGGTGAAGTTGACCAGGATCAAATCCATGCCGAAGGTCATGACGCTGCCGATGGCGGACATAATGATGGACGGGACGCCCACGGCGTAGATGCGGCCGATGATCTTTGCGTCGGGGCGGAAGATTGCTTTGAAACGCACTTGGATCTCCGGGTTCTTCTTGGCGTTCAGGAGGATACCCAGGATGCCAGCCACCCACTGACCGATGACGGTAGCGGCAGCAGCACCGGCGACACCCATTTCAGGGAAGGGGCCGATGCCGAAGATCATCAGTGGATCCAGGATGATGTTGGTGATGGCGCCAGCCAACTGGGTGAACATACTGTAGATGGTGCGGCCGGTGCCCTGCATGAGCCGTTCAAAGGTGATCTCCACATAGACACCCAAGCTGAAGCAGCAGCAGATGCGCAGGTAGGTGACGCCGTCGTTGACGATCTGCATATTCTCACTGACCTGCACCATATAAAACGGCCGTGCCACAAAGAGCCCGATGAGGATGCTGACCACAAAACTGCACAGCGCCAGGAAGACACCGTTGGCTGCGGCTTTGTTGGCTCGTTGGTAGTTCTTCTCCCCCAGTGCTTTGGACAGGGTGGCGTTGATGCCTACGCCGGTGCCCACGCCCAGGGCGATCATGATGGTCTGGATGGGGAAGGCCAGGGAGACGGCGGTCAGGGCGTCCTCACTGACCATGGCCACGAAGATACTGTCAACAATGTTATAGCAAGCCTGGACGAGCATGGAGATGATGAGAGGCAGTGCCATGGTGATGAGCAATTTGTTCTCATTCATGACCCCCATCTTGTTCTCCTGCACCAGGGTTTTCTCTTGTTCCATAAGAAATTCCCTCCTTTGGCATTTCATCTTTCTTTCACTCACAGACGGCCATTATACTACACTTTATGTACAGTATCAATCCATAAGTTGCACAAGGTTTCCCAATTCGTCGGAATCCTGCCTTTTTTACGCCACGGCACAAAAAGAGAAGGGAACCGTTCCCATCGGTTCCCTTCTCTCTTCACGTTGTCAGGTCATGCACGGATGAGCCGCAGCAGCTCCTCCGTGGTGTCGGCGAACTGTTTGGCACCCCGTTCCACCAGCAGCTCCCGATCCCGGAAGCCCCAGGTGACCGAGATGCAGTCCAGTCCGGCGTTGGTGGCGGTGGCCAAATCCACCTCGGAGTCGCCCACGTACACGGCACGCTTGCCCGTCTGCCCCAGCTGCTCCAGGGCATAGTCCACCATGTCCCGCTCCGGCTTCCGGCGCAGTCCTTCTCGCTCGCCCAGGCCGAAGGTGATCTCCGGGAACCACTGCTCCACCAACATCTGCACGGAGGAATCCGGCTTGTTGGACACCACCGCCATGGGGACGCCCTGCTCCCGCAGGGTGCGGATGAGCTGCTGCACGCCGGGATAGGGCGCGGTCTTGATCTGGTTGTGGGCCTTGTACCAGGTCTGCATGGTCTCGTAGGCCTGTTCGAATTCGGGGTTAGCCTCCCCGTCCGGCACCGCCTGGAGCATCAGGTTGCGGATGCCGTTGCCCACGAACTGACGGATCTCTTCCCTGGTGCGGGGCGGTGCACCGATGGTGGACAGAGCGTAGTTGCAGCTGTCCATCAGATCGTCCAGAGTATCCAACAGGGTGCCGTCCATGTCAAAAATGACTACATCATAAGCCATAATCATGCCTCCAAAGTTCATTCTTCGGAAGCATTATAGCAGACCATTGGCCTGTCCGCAACCTGCCTAGAGGAGTTTCTCCCGCAGGTGCTGGACGGCCTTGCGCTCGATGCGGCTGACCTGCACCTGACTGACCCCGATGACCCGCGCCGTCCGTTCCTGGGTGAAGCCCCGGTAGTAGCGCAGGACGATGACCATCCGCTCCCGCTCTGGCAAGCTGGCGATGGCGTCCCGGAGGGCGATCTGCTCCACCAGGCTCTCCTCCATCCCACTGTCCCCCAGGGCGGACTCCAACGTCAGCCCCTCCGCCGTCTCCGCCTGGAGGGAGGCCACTTGGGCGGTGGCGGTGTCGATGGAGGCGATGGTCTCAATCTCCAGGCCGGTCTCCTGCGCCAACTCCCCCACGGTGGCGTCCCGTCCCAACCGGGCACGCAGCCGCTCCCGGGCGGCGTAGAGTTTTCCCGCCTGCTCCTTGATGCTGCGGCTGACCTTGACGGCGCCGTCATCTCGCAGGAACCGGCGAATCTCCCCGGCGATCTTTGGGACGGCGTAGGTGGAGAAGCAGGTGCCGTAGTCCGGGTCGAAGCCCTGGATGGCCTTCAAGAACCCGATGCACCCCAGCTGGAACAGGTCGTCCAGCTCCACCCCTCGGCCGGTATACCGCTGGACGATGCTCCAGATGAGCCGGTCGTTGGTGTGGATGATCTCTTGACAGGCCTCCCGGTCGCCCTCCTTGGCCGCCGCCAGCAAATCCTTCTGTTCGGAGATCATTCGCCGTTCTTGGGCAGTCGGTGGGAGATTTTGCGGCGAAGGGTCAGGGTCGTTCCCTTTCCCGTCTGGGAACGGACTTTTAAGGAGTCCATAAAGCTCTCCATGATGGTGAACCCCATCCCGCTCCGTTCCGCTCCACCGGTGGTGTACATGGGCTCCCGCGCCCGGTCTACGTCCAGGATGCCCACGCCCCAATCCCGGATGACGATCTCCAACAGGTTATTGGGGTAGATGCGCATCCGCAGCATCACCTTGCCCAGCTTGTCCGGGTAGGCGTGGACGATGGCGTTGGTGACCCCTTCGGAGACCACCGTTTTGATGTCCCCCAGCTCCTCCAGGGTGGGATCCATCTGAGCGGCAAAGCAGGCGGCTGCCGCTCGGGCGAAGCCTTCGTTGGCACTTCGGCTCAAAAACTCCACTTTTGCCTCGTTGATGGGTTTCATATGTACTCACTCCTTCCTTTCAAAGGCCATGGGGATGATCTTATGCAGCCCCGCCGCCTGCAGCATCCGCCCGGCCTGTCCCGGCACGCCGACGACCTCAAACTGCCCCTCCGTCTCCCGCATCCGCCGGTAGGCCCGGAGCAGGACGGCAATGCCGGAGGAATCCATGAAGGTCACGCCAGACAGGTCTAGGGTCAGGGCGCTGGGGCAGTACAGCTCTACCTTCCGTTCCAGCTCCTGCATCAGCTCCTTTGCCCGGTGGTGGTCTACTTCCCCGCTCATTTGTATCATCAGCTTTCGTCCAGTTATCGTACAGTTTAGTGGCATCACGTCTCGTCTCGCTTTCGTTCCATCCAGTGGGTGTCCACTGGAAAAAAATCACCTCATACCCGAAGGGTATAAGGTGATTATAGTGGATAAGACTGTTAAATTTTATCAAATTCCGTCAGGGACGCAAAACTTTTCTCAGCCCAGGTCTGCCAGAGAGCTTTCCAGCTGCTGGATTTCCTTCTGCGCCTTGGCCATGTTGTCCCGCTCCCGCTGGATGACGTCCTCGGGTGCCTTGGCCAGGAACTTCTCGTTGGACAGCTTCTTTTCGATGCCGCCCAGGTACTTCTTCTTCTTCTCCAGCTCCTTGCTCAGGCGCTTGCGCTCGGCAGCCAGGTCCACCAGCTCAGCCAGGGGGATATACAGCTTGGCGTCGGCGGTGACCACGCTGACCAGGCCATTCAGGTCGGTGGGCACTTCGTCGGTGATGGTCACGTCAGTGGTGAAGGCCAGGCGCTGAATGAAGGGGATGCCCAGCTGGAAGACGGCAGGCTGGTCGGTGGTGATGCGCAGCTCGGCCTTCCGAGAGGGGACGACGTTCATCTCGGCGCGGCGGGCACGGATGCCCTTGATGGCGGCCATGATCTTTTCCATCGCTTCCGCGTCCTCGGGGAACTGGAAGGCTTCCTGGACCACAGGCCAATCCTGAAGCATGAGGAAGTCGCCGTCATGAGGCAGTGCCTGCCAAATCTCTTCGGAGATAAAGGGCATGAAGGGGTGCAGCATCTTGAGGATGTCGGTCAGGACATAGCACAGCACCTGCTGAGCCTGTTCCTTGGCCGCCTGATCCTCACCGGACAGACGGGACTTGGTCAGCTCGATATACCAGTCGCAATAGGTGTCCCAGATGAAGTCGTACAGCTTCTGTGCGGCCACGCCCAGCTCGTAGTGTTCCATATTGGTGGTCACTTCGCCGATGACGTTGTTGAGCTTGTGCAGGATCCACTTGTCCTCCAGCTCCAGCTTTTCGGGCAGCTTGCACTGGTCGATGGTCAGGTTCATGAGGAGGAAACGGGAGGCGTTCCAGATCTTGTTGCAGAAGTTCCGCATGGCCTCGCACTTTTCCGTGAAGAACCGGGTGTCGTTGCCGGGGCTGTTGCCGGTGATGAGGTTGTACCGGAGGGCATCACAGCCGTACTGGTCGATCATCTCCAAGGGGTCGATGCCATTGCCCAGGCTCTTAGACATCTTGCGGCCCTGGCTGTCCCGCACCAGGCCGTGGATAAAGACGGTGTGGAACGGATAGGTGCCGGTGTGCTCACAGGCGGAGAAGATCATTCTGGCCACCCAGAAGAAGATGATGTCATAGCCGGTGACCAGCACATCGGTGGGATAGAAGTAGTCCAGGTCGGGGGTCTTTTCCGGCCAACCCAGGGTGGAGAAGGGCCACAGGGCGGAGGAGAACCAGGTGTCCAGCACGTCCTCTTCCCGACGGATGTTCTTGCTGCCGCAGTGCTTGCACTGGGTGGGGTCTTCCCGGTCAACAGTGATCTCGCCGCAGTCGTCGCAGTACCAAGCGGGGATCTGATGACCCCACCAGAGCTGACGGGAGATGCACCAGTCGTGGACGTTCTCCATCCAGTTCAGGTAGGTCTTAGAGAAACGTTCAGGGACGAACTTCACTTCGCCGTCCTTGACCACCCGCATGGCTTCCTTGGCCAGGGGTTCCATCTTGACGAACCACTGAGCGGAGATGATGGGTTCCACGTCGTTGTGGCAGCGGTAGCAGGTGCCCACGTTATGGCTGTAGTCCTCGATCTTTTCCATCAGACCCAGCTCTTCCAGATCCTTCACGACCGCCTTCCGGCACTCGTAACGATCCATGCCGTTGTACTTGCCGCCGTTCTCATTGACCTTGCCGTTGTCGTCCAGGACGCGGATGACCTCCAGGTTGTGGCGCAGACCCACCTCGAAGTCGTTGGGGTCGTGGGCGGGGGTCATCTTGACGCAGCCGGTGCCGAAGTCCATTTCGACATACTCGTCGGCCACGATGGGGATCTCCCGGTTCATGATGGGCAGGATACAGGTCTTGCCCACCAGATCCTTATACCGCTCGTCGTTGGGGTTGACAGCCACGCCGGTGTCGCCCATCATGGTCTCCGGACGGGTGGTGGCGACCACCAGGTAGCCGCTGCCGTCGGTCAGCGGGTAGCGCATATGCCACAGGTGGCCGGGCTTGTCCACGTATTCCACTTCGGCGTCAGACAGAGCGGTGACGCAGTTGGGGCACCAGTTGATGATGCGGCTGCCGCGATAGATGAGATCCTTTTCGTACAGGGAGACGAACACCTCTCGGACAGCCTTGGAGCAGCCCTCGTCCATGGTGAAGCGGGAGCGCTCCCAGTCACAGGAGGAGCCCAGCTTCTTCTGCTGCTCAACAATGCGGTTGCCGTACTTTTCCTTCCAAGCCCAGACCCGTTCCAGGAACTTTTCGCGCCCCAGGTCGTAGCGGGTCTTGCCCTCGTTGACTCTCAGGTCTTCTTCCACCTTGATCTGGGTGGCGATGCCGGCGTGGTCGGTGCCGGGAACCCACAGAGCGGCGTAGCCCTGCATCCGCTTGAAGCGGATGAGGATGTCCTGGAGGGTGGCATCCATGGCGTGGCCCATGTGGAGCTGGCCGGTGACGTTGGGAGGGGGCATGACGATGGTGAAGGGCTTCTTGTTGGGGTCACGGTGACCGCGGAAACAGCCGTTCGTTTCCCACTGTTCGTAAATCCGAGATTCTACCTCTTTGGGGTCATATACTTTCGGTAATTCTTTTGCCATTGTGTTCGTTCACTCCTTCTATTCTACAAACAAAAAAGCCCTGCGCATAGAGAAACTATGCTCAGGGCGAAACTTGTCCGTGGTACCACCTGAATTCAGGCAGCGTTTTCTGCCTGCACTCAACCCTTTAACGCAGGGGTGACGCCGGACGCTAGCGCTCTCGCGGAGCGGTTCACATCCGGAACTCTGGGACGACCCTTCCACACTGACCCACCGGAGCTTCCACCGACCGCTCCGTCTCTAGGCTGGATGGAGTGTGTACTTCCTTCCCTTCCTCGTTTTTATGCGATATTGTTTTCATTATAGAGAAAACGGCGTGGATTGTCAAGTTTTTACGAATATTTTCCCCGCTACCCATTGGAAAGACAGGAAGTTACGGACAAGTCACCAATTTGTAACACATCCTTAAACAAACTGTAAGGAAACCTTCCTTGAGAACAACAAAAATTTTCCGTAAACTAGACTGCGAAGAAGGGACGAGCGTCCATCAACCCCTTTACACCCTTAGAAAGGAGTCTTTTTCCATGAAAAAACTGACGATCCTGGTCACCGCCCTCTGCTTGACCGCTCTGACCGCCTGTTCCACCAACCAGGCCAACTCTTCCCAGAGCACCCAGCCCAGCCAGAGCGCCCAGACCTCTCAGCCTGCGGAACCTGCTCAGTCCACAGCGCCTGCCACCGAAGCAAAGAGCATCAAGCCCACCCCCGTGGCCAACATCGACCTGGAGCACCCCCAGGAGGGCTTCAACGCCCCTGTCTCCTTCGCCGCTGCTGACGTGAAAAAGGACGGGGACAAGATCACCCTGACCATGAAGGTCTACGAACAGGAGCTGTTCGACGCGGTGGAAGTGAGCCAGCTCAAGGCCGGTGACACCATCACCGCAGGTGGTGAGGCGGTTAAGATCACCAAGATCGAGGAGATCAAGACCGGCGGCGTCGCCATCAACGGCGGCTATGACAACGGTGGCATCACCCTGTTCCCCGGCGACGGCGGCACCTACTATCAGGTGAAGGAGAACGACGCCAAGACCTATCAGGAAGTAGGCACCACTACCCTGCCCCTGGGCGACAAGTTCGAGCTGATCGACAATGCCAACAACGACAACAAGAAGCTGACCGCACAGGATATGACCACCCTGAAGGACGACGGCAACAGCTTCAACGTCAACAACACCACTGCTACCGTGGAGAACGGTGTCATCACCAACATCACCAGAGTCTATACGCCCTGACGTTCTGGTCAGATGACAGCGATCTGATACCTTCTCTTTCTCTTCTGCGCAGCGCCCCGGAACTTGTCCCGTTCCGGGGCGCGTTTGCTGTTTGGTTTATCGCCAAATTTGCTGTTGAATATTACAGCAGATTTCGGTATACTAAGGGGGAAAGGAGTTGAACGCTATGCCGAACATTCGACCGATCTCCGATCTGCGCAACTACACCGACGTGCTCCGTGACGTCTCTGAAGGCGCTCCTGTCTTTCTGACCAAGAACGGGCGCGGGAAATACGCCATCGTCGATCTCCAGGACTACGAGAAGACCCAGGCCACTATCCGTCTGATGAACGAGCTGGCCAAGGGACGGCGGTCTGGGGAGACGGAGGGGTGGTTGACCCCTGAAGAAGTGAGGGCGCATTTTCGCGTGAGAGCCGATGAAGAATAACATCCATTATACCCTGGCGGCTCGTCGGGACTTGGACGGGATTTGGGACTACATTGTGCTGGAGCTGCAAAATCGCTCCGCTGCGGAGCATGTCGTCAACCGCATCCTGGATGCAGTCGACAAGCTGGAACACTTTCCTCAAATGGGCACCCCCCTTTCCACCATTGCCGACAACAGAGAGGACTACAGCTTCCTGGTCAGCGGCAGCTACATGGTGTTCTACCGGGTGAATGGGCAGGACGTCTATGTGGATCGTGTGCTGTATGCCCGACGGGATTATCTGAACGTCCTATTCCGGGACTTGCCGGAAGACACTGCAACAGAATAAACATGGCAAGTGTGGCTTCACTTCCCCTGCTTGCCGTTGGTGCGTCCCTCGGAACCCCCACAAAAAAGGTCGGCAGCGTCATTTCGTACGCTCCCGACCTTTCACGTTTTTTATGATCGTATAAACCATTCCGTGCAACGGATATTCCCCTTTATGGCGTTAAGCTGCTATACCCTCAAAACAAAATGGCTCTTGTGATAATCAAGAATTCCGTCCTTTTTCATCTTTCCAAGTTCCAGCGACAGTCCGCTGCGCTCGACGCCAAGATAATCCGCAAGCTGCTGCCTTGAAAACGAAATGTCAAATTCGTAGGTTCCAAGCCGCTGTGCTTCTGCAGAAAGGTAGGACATCATCTTTGACCGTGTGGTACGCTGTCCCATATGCGTGAGTTTTTCGTTAAATCGCAGATTTTTCTCGGCAAGTTCGCTGAGGAGGTTTCGGATCACTCGGCTGTGGTGTGCGCAGGTGGACGGACACACATCCAGAATGCGCTTTACATTCAAGAACATGGCGGTGACGGGTGTTTCCGCTAGGACGCCCACATTCAGTCTGGCACCGGCAGCACAGGCAAATGCAGCTGCAAAGGTCTGTCCCGGTCCCGCTTTGGAAAGAATATTGCGGTTTCCCCAGATGTCCTCCTGGATAATCAGAACTGTTCCTGACAGTACAAAACCAATCGAGTCCGCCGTATCGCCGGCACGCAGCACAAAGGCTTCCTTCGGGAAGTTCTTTTTTTCGGCTCTGAGGCAGGAGAGCATCG
This sequence comes from uncultured Oscillospiraceae bacterium, assembly GCA_934597165.1. Taxonomy (GTDB): domain Bacteria; phylum Bacillota; class Clostridia; order Oscillospirales; family Oscillospiraceae; genus Onthomonas. Next base: position 2,416 of record CAKTQP010000002.1, on the reverse strand, counting down.
CGGTCAGCTCCTCCTCAGAGATGCCGGAGAAAAGCGGAGCAGAACGGATCACAGGCAAAAAATCTTTCATAACATCCTCTTTCGTTGAAAATTCAACCGACTTGTTGATTTGATTGTACTATAATCAAGTCACAAAAGCAAGGAGGTTCCCTGCTGCAGCAGATTGGAGCACGCAGCGAAAACAGCTTTGCAGAACAGTGGAACATTCATTCCGTGGTAGGTCGTGACCATTTCCACGTACGGAAATATAGAGGAAAGAAAGTGAGGATTTTACGATGGATCGAAAGATGTTTTGTTTTCAGTGTGAGCAGACGGCGGGTTGCACTGGCTGTACGGGCAATGCAGGTGTATGCGGCAAGACCGCCGATGTGGCGAAGCTCCAGGACGAGCTGACCGGCGCGCTGGTAGGGCTGGCACGTGCGGCGGATAACGCACCTGATGTGAACGCAGGGACTTGGCAGCTGATGATCGCGGGGCTATTTGCCACCGTCACCAATGTGAACTTTCATGAAAAGACCCTGCGCCAGCTGATCGACCGGGTGCATGGGGAAAAGGCGAGACTGGTGCCCAACTGTACTGCCTGTACTGCCGCGTGCGGCCGAACATCTGACTATGATATGGCGCAACTTTGGAATGCCCAAGAGGACGTGCGCAGTCTCAAATCTCTTATCCTGTTCGGTGTCCGTGGTATGGCAGCCTATGCCCACCATGCCATGATCTTGGGCTATACCGATGCAGAAGTAAACGATTTCTTTGAAAAGGCGCTCTTTGCCATAGGCGAGGACTGGGGCATGGACGAGCTGCTGCCCATCGTGATGGAAGTGGGCGAGAAGAACCTCAAGTGCATGGCACTTCTGGACAAGGCCAACACCGAAAGCTACGGAACGCCCGTGCCTGTTACCGTTCCGCTGACTGTGGAAAAAGGGCCGTTCATCGTCATCTCCGGCCACGACCTCCACGACCTGAAGCTGTTGCTGGAGCAGACCGAGGGCAAAGGTATCAACATCTACACCCACGGTGAAATGCTTCCCGCTCACGGCTATCCTGAACTGAAAAAGTATTCCCACCTCAAGGGCAATTTCGGCACGGCATGGCAGAACCAACAGAAGGAATTTGCGGCGCTTCCCGCGCCGGTGCTGTTTACCACCAACTGTCTGATGCCGCCGAAAGCAAGCTATGCCGACCGGGTGTTCACCACGGCTATGGTGTCCTATCCCGAAATGACCCATATTGGTGCGGATAAGGACTTCACCCCGGTCATCAAGAAAGCACTGGAGCTGGGCGGCTACTCCGAGGACAAGTCTTTCACTGGCATCAACGGCGGCAGCACGGTCATGACCGGCTTCGCCCGCGGCACGGTGCTTGGCGTGGCAGATCAGGTCATCGAGGCGGTCAAATCCGGCGCGATCCGGCACTTCTTCCTGGTCGCCGGCTGCGACGGGGCGCGTCCTGGCCGCAATTACTACACGGAGTTTGTCAAGCAGACGCCTGCCGATACCGTAGTGCTGACCCTTGCCTGCGGCAAATACCGCTTCAACGACCTTGACCTGAGCACCATCGGCGGTCTGCCCCGTCTGATGGACGTGGGACAGTGCAACGACGCTTACAGCGCCATCCAGATCGCCGTTGCCCTGGCTGACGCTTTTGGCTGCGGTGTGAACGATCTGCCGCTGTCTATGGTGCTCTCTTGGTACGAGCAGAAAGCTGTGTGCATCCTGCTGACTCTGCTGTATCTGGGCATCAAGCATATTCGCCTTGGCCCCACGCTGCCGGCGTTCCTTTCGCCCAATGTGCTGAACTACCTCGTAGAGAACTTTGGCCTCGCCCCCATCACCACACCGGAGGAAGATTTGAAGCAACTCCTCAAATAACAATGACTCACGCGGAACGGCGGCTTGAACTATTCCAGTTCAAGCTGCCGTCTTCCTGAAGCCGAGAAACCAACCGATCGCTTTTGCTGTGGATGGCTACGCTATCACCGCGATTTTGCGCAGTTGAGCACCGGGCTGAACCGTTCGGAAATTGCTGCATAAAGCAAAAACCTCACTTCCAAAGAAGTGAGGTTTTCACAATTTCTGTGATGGTGGAGATAAGCGGGATCGAACCGCTGACCTCTTGAATGCCATTCAAGCGCTCTCCCAGCTGAGCTATACCCCCAGATGCGTTCCGTTGGGAACAAGGAGTATTATACTCACCCCACCTCAATTTGTCAACTGTTTTCCGCGTTTTTTTCTATCTTTTTTTCGAGACAGCAGCCCCAGCCCTCACTGGAGCCGCTCCCCCACCTCCGCCGGGAGGCAATAGCCGCCGGGGACGGTTTGGATGTAGTCGCAGCCGCAGCAGTCGGTGCCCATCTTTCGGCGGAGGTTGGAGATGGTATTGGCCACCACCTTCATGGTGTCCGCACTGTCCTCCC
>CAKTQP010000001.1 GCA_934597165.1 uncultured Oscillospiraceae bacterium | reverse complement strand
GCGGGAGTAGCTCATCTGGTAGAGCGCCACCTTGCCAAGGTGGAGGTAGCGAGTTCGAGCCTCGTCTTCCGCTCCAATTCAGAAGCTGGTATCGGTTAAGATGCCAGCTTTTTTATTACATAATAGCAAACTCGCTACCTCCACCCAAAATCCGGTTGTAGACCGGATTTTTGCAATCAGGAGGTTCCCGGGCTCCCGGAAAAGCGCGCTTTTCCGGGATGAGGGTAGCGAGTTCGAGCCTCGTCTTCCGCGTTTTCCCACAAAATGAAGCATTTTGCGGGAACCCTTTTTTGATTTGACCAGCTCGGCGGAAATGAATTCCGCCTGCGCCAAGGTTTTGCTGCGCAAACCGCTTGTGACGCCGGACTCCCGGCGGGGAGACACGAGATAGAGCAGATTTTTGATTTTTGAAATATTACCGCAAGAAAACGACCTCCATCTGATAGGATGGAGGTCGTTGGTATTTGGCAAGATTACAGCAGCGGGATCCCCGCTTCTTCGCAAGCGCGCTTGGTCTCTTCGTCCCAGACGCTGCACTGGACTTCGCCGATGTGGGCGCTGCCCAGGAGGAGCATACACAGACGGCTCTGGCCGATGCCGCCGCCGATGGTGTAGGGGAGCTGACCGTTGAGCAGTTCCTTGTGGAAGGGCAGCTCCCGGCGGTCGTCGCAGCCGGCCAGGGTCAGCTGGCGATCCAAGGACTCGGGGCTGACGCGGATGCCCATGGAGGAGATCTCATAGGCCTGCTGGAGGGTGTGGTTCCAGAACAGCAGGTCGCCGTTCAGATCCCAATCGTCGTAGTCGGGCGCTCTACCGTCGTGGGGCTTGCCGGATTTCAGCTTGCCGCCGATCTGCATCAGGAATACCGTGTGGTGCTCCTTCACGAAGGCATTCTCCCGTTCCTTGGGGGTCAGGTCGGGATACAGATCCTCCAGCTCCTGGGTGGTGATGAAGGTGATCTCCGGGTCGGTCAGCGGAATCCGGTTCAGGGTGGGGTACATACTGTGGAGGGTCTTTTCGGTGGAGCAGATGGCGAACACGATCTTCTTCACCGTCTCCTTCAGATAGTCCACCGTCCGGTCTTCTAGGTTGATGACTTTTTCCCAGTCCCACTGGTCCACGTAGATGGAGTGCAGGTTGTCCATGTCCTCATCCCGGCGGATGGCGTTCATATCGGTGTACAGGCCGTTGCCCACGTGGAAATCGTAGCGCTTGAGGGCCTGACGCTTCCACTTGGCCAGGGAGTGGACCACCTGTGCCTCGGTGCCGGTGGCCTTGATGCCGAAGCTGACAGGGCGTTCCACGCCGTTCAGGTCATCGTTCAGGCCGGTGGATGCTTCCACGAACAAGGGAGCGGACACTCGGCGGAGATTCAGCTCGCCGGCCAGCACGTCGGCGAACAGACGCTTGGTCATGCCGATGGCCAGCTGGGTGTCATAGGAATTCAAACAAGGGCGGTAGCCCTCAGGGATATATACCGTATTCATCGTCTCTCGATCCTCCTATCGTTGGCGGTGCGCAAGGCGCACATTGTGATTGTAACATAGGTGTGCAAGGAGCCGCAACCACGTTTTGCAATATTTATGACAGAATCATTCATTTGTTTTTGTGAAAAAAGCAGTTGACAAACCGCTGGCAAGCGCCTATAATGACACTATCAACACGAGAAACCGAAGAGAAAGAGAAGTAGCCTGACAAACGGGAACTTTTAGAGAGCCGCTGATGGTGGAAACGCGGCAGTTGCTGGCAGGTGAATGGACTTTCGAGGGCGGCCTGAACCGGAGCGATCCGCAGTAGGGCACGACGGGTACCCGTCCCGTTATCCATTGGGCACAGGTCATACAAGGCGCCTGTGAGAAAATGAGCGGACATATCATTATGTCAATTTGGGTGGCACCGCAGGAGCGCAGCTCTTGTCCTAAAGAACAGGACGAGGGGCTGCTTTTTTTGTTCCCTTTTCCGCCCATCCACTCATGAAAACAAAACTACGTTCGGTGACTCAAAACCTGAATCTCAATCATTCGAACAAGGAGGAACACACCATGAAATCCATCACCAAGAAACTGCTGGCCGGCCTGCTCGGCACCGCTATGACCCTTTCCCTGGCCGCCTGTGGCGGCGGTTCCACCAACGCTGGCACCAGCTCCGCAGCCGCAGCCTCCACCGCAGCTGCGGACACCGGCAAGACCTACAAGGTGGGCATCGTCCAGTACGTCAGCCACGCTTCCCTGGATCAGATCTCTGACAACATCAAGTCCGAATTGGACGCAAAGGGCAAGGAATTGGGCGTAACTTTCGACTATGAGCCTTATTTCCAGAACGGCGAAGGCGACGCCACCGTCATCAATCAGATCGCTTCCGACTTGATCGCTGACAACGTGGACATCATCGTCCCCATCGCTACCCCCGCCGCTGTGGTCATGCAGACCGCTACCGAAGACAACCAGATCCCCGTGGTCTTCTCCGCTGTCTCCGACCCCGTCAGCGCCAAGCTGGTCAAGTCCATGGACGCCCCTGGCGGCAACATCACCGGCACTTCTGACGCGCTGGACACCGCTGCCATCTTCAAGCTCATGACCACCGCTGACCCCGACTGCAAGTATGTTGGCCTGCTGTACGACCAGGGTCAGGACTCCTCCACTCAGGCCATTGCAGACGCTAAGGCTTATCTGGACAAGGCAGGCATCAAGTACATCGAAAAGACCGGTGCCACCACCGACGAGATCAACCTGGCAGCACAGTCTCTGATCGCCGAAAAGGTGGACGCTATCTTCACTCCCACTGACAACACCGTCATGACCGCTGAGCTGAGCATCTATGAATCCCTGGCCAAGGCTGGCATCCCCCACTACTGCGGTGCGGACTCCTTCGCCCTGAACGGTGCCTTCTGCAGCTACGGCGTGGACTATGCAAACCTGGGCAAGATGACCGCTGACATGGTGGTCGACGTGCTGGTCAACGGCAAGGATCCCGCTACCACTCCCGTACAGACCTTTGACAACGGTATTGCAACTGTGAACACCGAGACTTGCAAGACTCTGGGTCTGGATCTGAACAAGATCAAGGACGAATTCGCTCCTCTGTGCACCCAGGTCGTGGAGACCACCACTTCTGAATCCTTTGAAAAATAATTTCACCACTGGTTTTTGAAACCGGTGACACGGAACACCAATAAGAGGGTCAGGGTCCTTGTGACCCTGCCCTTTTGTCGGGTGGTATGTGCCTGGGGGAATGGGGATAGCGTCCTGTCCCAGTTCCCCTTGGCACAGCCCAACCATTACGAAAAGGAGGAACTCCCATGGGTTCGATCATCTCCCTATCCACCATTCAGACCGCTCTGGAGCTAGGCATCATCTACTCTCTGGTGGCGTTGGCGCTCTTCTTGAGCTTTTCCATGCTGAACGTGTGCGACCTGTCCACGGACAGCTGCTTCACCTTGGGCTGTGCGGTGGGCGCTACCGTCTCCATCGCCGGGCATCCCATCTTGGCCATCTTCGCCGCCATGCTGGCTGGTATCATCTCCGGCTACGTCACCGCCCTGCTTCAGACTAAGCTGGGGGTGGAGAGCATTTTGGCGGGTATCATCGTCAACACCGGCCTGTACACCATCAACATCTTCATTATGGGGAAATCCATCCTCAATATGAATAAGACCACCACCGTCTTCACCATGGTCAAGGACCTGCTGGCAGGCACGCCTTTGGAAAACTGGTCTCGGTTCATTGTGGCCATCGTCTTCGTGGGCATCGTGGCGCTGCTGCTGGCCTTCTTCCTGCACACCCGCCTGGGTCTTTCCATCCGAGCCACCGGCGACAATGAGGACATGGTGAAAGCGTCCTCCATCAACCCCAACCTGACCATCATCGTGGGTCTGTGCGTGGCCAACGCCATGACCGCCCTGGGTGGCTGTCTGCTGGGCGAATATCAGAAATCCTGTGACATCAACATGGGCACCGGCATGGTCACCATCGCCCTGGCCTCCCTCATCATCGGTGAGACCCTGCTGGGGCGCGGGAGCATCCCCGTCCGCATCGTGGGCGTCATCTTTGGCTCCTGCCTCTATCGTGTCATCGTGGCCATCGCCATGCGTTTCAACCTGCCTGCCTCTGCCCTGAAGCTGGTCTCCGCCCTCATCGTGGCCATCGCCATCGCTTCTCCCACCCTCCGGCAGCTGGTGGGCTTCCAGAAGCTCAAGTGGAAGCGGAAGGCACAGTACGGCGGCAAGACCGAAAAGGCAGCAGCTGGAACGGAAAAGGAGGAGAAGTGAGTATGCTGAAATTGACCAACCTCCATAAGACCTTTAACGCCGGCACCGTCAACGAGAAGAAAGCCCTGAACGGTCTGGACTTCCAGCTGGACAGCGGCGATTTTGCCACCATCGTGGGCAGCAATGGCGCAGGCAAATCCACCATGTTCAACGCCATCACCGGCGCCTTCTTCGTGGAGGACGGCACCATCGAACTGGACGGCGAGGACATCACCTTCGTGAAGGAGCACCGCCGGAGCAAGTACATCGGCCACCTGTTCCAGGATCCCATGAAGGGCACCGCTCCCCATATGACCATTGAAGAAAACCTGGCCATCGCCTACCTCCGTGCCAGCACTCCTCACCACGCCTTCTTCAGCCGGGTGAACAAAAAGGACAAAGAACTGTTCCGAGAACACCTGTCCCTGTTGGGCATGGACTTGGAAAACCGGATGCGCCAGCCGGTGGGGCTGCTCTCCGGCGGCCAGCGTCAGGCACTGACCTTGCTCATGGCCACCATCGTCACCCCCAAGCTGCTGCTGTTGGACGAACACACAGCGGCGCTGGACCCGGGGACGGCAGAGAAGGTGCTGGAGCTGACCCGGAGCATTGTATCCGAACGGAAGATCACCTGCCTGATGGTCACCCACAATATGCACCAGGCGTTGGAGCTGGGCAACCGCACCATTATGATGGACGCTGGCCGGATCGTCTTTGACGTGAAGGGGGAGGAGCGCGCCAACATGACCGTGGAAGACCTGCTGCAAAAATTCCGCCAGGGCGCGGGCAAGAGCTTGGACAACGACCGGATCCTGCTCTCCACCCAGACAGGCGAATAAAGCAAAAAGAGAACCCGACGAAGAATCGTTCTTCGTCGGGTTTTTTCACTGTATACTGCAAACCAACAGCGCCGCCAGACCATAGTAGACAGCCACAAGCAGGAGCAGGTAGCCTAAAATGGGGAAGAGGATCTTCTTCCAGCTGCGCGTCCGGATGCCCTGGATGACCAGGTACACCGCACCGGCCAGCACCAGCAGCAGAAGGAAGCAGAGGATCAGAGTAAAGGACATGAGAGTACCTCCTTTGGTGGGTCAGGGGAGGAGTCGATGGGAATACTGCCGATAGCTCAGGCGGGTGAAGGGTTCCACCGGGTGGTCGGCCAGGAACGTGCCCATGTCTTCCAAGGGGACCCACTGACAGGTCTGAATTGCTTCACCCAGCACCACGTTCGCCGGAGCGGTTTCGGTCAGCTGTACCAGATAGAGCTGCGCAATGGCGTGATAGGGGACGCTGTTGTGGCTGTCCCGGTAGCGCTGGGAGCCAAGGCTCTGCCACTGAGCATCTGCCAGAGCGAGACCAGTCTGCGCCTGCAGCGTCTGCCGGGCTGCGTCCGGACCCTGTACGCCAGCGGCCACGAAATCACCGGGGACGGTCCACTGACCGGGCGTCCAGCTGTCGGTGTCAGCGCACTGGAGGAGCAAAAACGCGCCCGCTGCGTCCCGCACCCAGATGCGGGTAGCTAAGTAGAAATTGCCATCCTGAGGGGCCTGGGTGGTGGTGTGGGTCAAGCCTTTGACCCGCCCCTGGCAGTCATAGAGATCCATCCATTCCTTCATGTTCGTCTCCTTTATTTTATAGCAGGCTCTTGAAATCAGAGAAGGGGAAGACCACGCAGACCGCACGCCCCAGGACGTAGTCGGTATCCACCATGCCCAAGCTGCCGAAGCGGCTGTCGGTGGAGCCGTTGCGGTTGTCGCCCATGACGAAGATGCAGCCCTCCGGAACGGTGAACTCCTTGTACACCATCCCTTGCTTCTCCTCCATCACGTCCGCGTCTTCCTGGTTGATGTACGGCTCCTCCATGGCCACGCCATCCACGTAGACCGTGTTGGTATCATAGTTGATCTCCACCTCTTGGCCCTCCGTGGCGATGACCCGTTTCACAATGGCCTCTTCCATAAAGGACTCCTTCCGGATGACCACTACATCTCCTTGGGAGGGGGTGTAGCCCAGGCGGTAGGCGAGCATGATGTCCTTGTCGTGGAGGGTGGGGTACATGGAGCTGCCCACCACGCTGTTGACCATGCCGAAGAAGGTGAAGACCATCACCACGGCTACCAGGACGAAGGTCAGCATTTGCAGCCAGTCATAACAGTCCCGCTTCCAGTTGTCCTGGCTGGGGTCGGGGACATTTTGTTTTCCGTTGCTCATCGTTTCTCTGCCTTTCTGCGGGTGGGCTGTTTGGTGTGCCGCGTCTCTTCCCGCTCATCCACACGCAGAACCTCCACGCACTTTCCCGTGTCCGTGTCGATGGTGAACAGCGTGCTCTCCAGTTTGCAGGGGCCGTCCGCCGCCTCGTAGCGCCGGGGGAGACCGCCTAAAAATTTGTTGATAGAGTCCTGAGGACGGATGCCTAACACTGAGTTAGCAGGTCCCGTCATACCCAGGTCGGTGATTATGCCGGTGCCTTTGGGCAGAACTTGCCCGTCCGCCGTGGGGACGTGGGTGTGAGTGCCCCAGAGGGCGGAAACGCGCCCGTCCAGATACCAGCCCATGGCCAGCTTCTCACTGGTAGCCTCTGCGTGGAAATCCACCACCACCACATCCGCCTGCCCCTTCATCTGTTCCAGAATGGCGTCCGCCTTCCGGAAGGGGTTGTCCACGTTGGGATCCATGGAGACCCGGCCGATGAGGTTGATGACCCCCACCCGCAGGCCGTTGACGCTCTCGAAAATACCCCAGCCGTTGCCTGGCAGTTCCGGGGCGAAATTGGCGGGACGGAGACAGGCGCGGCAGTCGTCCAAAAAGTCGTGGATCTTGATCTTGCCCCAGGTGTGGTTGCCTAGGGTGACCACGTCGGCGCCAGCGTCCAAAATGGCCTGCGCCTGCCAGGGAAGCACCCCAATGCCGGCGGCGTTCTCGCCGTTGACCACGGTGAAATCCACGTTGTGTTCCTGTTGAATCCGGCGCAGACGCCGTTCTAAATAGTCCAAACCGGCTTCGGAGACCACATCGCCAACCGCTAATATCCGTAGGAGCATAATGGAGTACCTCACTTACCATAAAAATGATTCTTTTAGTATACCCTTTTCCACAGAAAAGCGCAATTCCATATTGGTATCAAATCATTACAATTTTTAGGATTATCCATGGTCGAGTGGCTTTAAGAGCTAAAGAGGGGAAGTTCCCTTGTGGGACTTCCCCTTTTTGGTGTTATTCTGTCGGAGCTGCATCCTTTCGGTATACCCGATACGCCACCTCTAGCTTTTCACATTGCTCTATCGCATACTGCGTTCCCTTTGAAGCACCATCCCAGAAAATCAGGACAAAATCTGCCTGCTGGATAATGTCTATCGTCCGTTTCAGCGGTGCGCCTTTGTGATAACGTCTATAGTCTGGACGCAGTTCCGTTAGGGGCAGCTGGTTTGCCAGCGCGTAGTTTCGTGCAGAGGTGTCCACCCCTTTTGCGCCGCCGGAAATGAGTTCGGTGGTGTCCGCTGGTAAGTAATCCGCCAGATTGGGGACGGTCAAAGTACGGGAACCGATGACTGCAACACGCATATACACTCCTCCTAAAAAATTAGATGCACAGTAGCATCACGGTACATCTATTCTACACATTTCTGTCGAGAAAAATCGTAATATGAACACATCATGTAGCTACCGTGAGGCGATGATATGGCGACAAAAAGTGTTTCGATACGAATAGAAGAGGAAATGTTGCGCAAAGCGGCTTATGTGGCGGACTATGAAGGACGTTCCATCAACAGTCATATTTTGGTGCTGGTACGCAGGAATATTCAAGAATTTGAGGACACGCACGGTAAAATTGAAGACCCCATCCCGCCGGATGTGAATGTGAAGCCGGTGGGGAAGCATCGGAAGGTGGTTGGGTCGGCGCAGTGACAGCGAAGAAGGGCGAACCCCCGGCGAGGGTTCGCCCTCTTTTTGACTGCGTCAAAAATTCACCCACTCCTGCGCTTTTTTGCGCATAGGGAGTTTCGCTGACTGCGGTCAGCGACCAGGGGCCTTGCCCCTGGACCCTAGTCGCTTTTGAAAAAGCTCCGCAAAACTTCATGCGGCCTGCGGCGCTTGTATTCGCAAGCGTTTGCGTTTAAGAACAGAACCGATGTTTCCCGATGACGGTCAACAGCGGTCTTGACCAGATCCAAGCGCTGGTAGCGGTGACCGGGTTAAAATAATAGATGGCGCCACCAGACGGGTCCGCCCCGTTCAATGCGTCCCGTGCCGCCTGGTAGGCGGAGGAGGCGATGGGCTGGTCGATCTGGCCGTCCACCATGCAGGTGAATGCACCCGGTTCGTAGACCACACCGGCCAAGGTGTTGGGGAAGGAGGGGTGGGCGATGCGGTTCAGGATGACTGCGCCCACGGCCACCTGGCCGTCGTAGGGTTCCCCGCGTGCCTCTGCCGAGATGACTTTGGCCAGCAGTGCCACGTCCCCGCTGGCGTTGCCGCCGCTGGAACTGGTCTGGCTATTGCCGCTGTTTTGGCTGGTCTGTTCCATGCCCAGGGCTTTTAGGGTGGCAGGACCTGCCACGCCGTCTGCGGTCAAGCCGTTCTTTTGCTGGAAGGAACGCACGGCTTTGGTGGTCTTACTGCCGTACACACCGTCCACGGGGCCGTCAAAGTAGCCCCACCGTTTCAGTTTGGTCTGGATGGTGGTCACGGCACTGCCCGAGTCCCCCTGTCGATAGCTGGCCGCCAGGGCGGACTGGGCGAAGCCCAGAACCAGGGTGTTCAAAAGTAGTATGGTGCAAAGCAGGGCACACAGCCGTTTTTTCTGCCGTTTCATGCTCTCGCCGCCTTTCCAAAATGCAATTCAGCCTTAGTTTCTCTGGTTTTTGGGGGGATATTCCCGTGAAAAGCTGGAAAAGCGCCTGATTTTTTCCCGCTGATTTGTTACAATAGGATTAGTAACCCCAAAGGAGGCATCGTGATGCATGATGAACTGACCCGCTCCGACATGGAGAAGATGCAGGAGGAACTGGACGACCGACGCATCAACCTGCGTCCCAAGCTGCTGGAAGCAGTAAAGGAGGCGCGGGCGTTCGGCGACCTGAGCGAAAATTTTGAATATAAAGCGGCCAAGCAGGAGAAGAATCACAACGAACGGCGTATCCGCTATCTGGAGAACATGATCAAGACCGCGGTGGTCATAGAGGATCAGTCCGAGGACAATCAAGTGGGGCTGTTCGACCAAGTGACGGTCTACTTTGAAGAGGACGACGAGGAGGAGACCTTCCAGCTGGTGACCACCCTGCGACAGGACGCCCTACAGGGACGCATCAGCAAGGAGTCGCCGGTGGGACAGGCGCTGTTCGGGCACCGAGTGGGCGAGCGGGTGATGGTGAAGGTCAACGAGCACTGTTCCTATCCCCTGGTCATCCGGAAGATTGAAAAGTGCGCAGAGGATGAGTCGGTGCCCATCAATCCCTTCTGATGGGAAAAATCCATCTTGTCCCCATTCCTCACCTATGCTATAGTAAACAGAGGCATACACAACGCCATTTTTCCCATGAATAGGAGGAACACAATATGAAGTTTGAATGTGCATTTATCTATGTAGCACCCGGCTGCAACCCCGCCAAGGAACGCGCTGTGGTGGAGGGCGACTCCATCAACATGAACGTCGTCGGCTGCGCAACCTACGCAGAAGCAGAAGAGATCGCCAAGGAAATGGTCGCCAAGGGCTGCACCGCCATCGAGCTGTGCGCTGGCTTCGGCAACGAGGGTATCGCTCGCATCAAGCGTGCCGTCGGCCCTGGCATCGCGGTAGGCGCTGTGAAGTTTGACTTCCATCCCGCCTTTGGCTTTAAGAGCGGCGACGAGATGTTCGGCTGATCGCTGACCAAAGAGAAAGAGAAGAGAGAATGAAATTGACAAAGCAAGAAGGCAAGCCACGGAAGAAGTGGAAGCGACGGCTTTTGACCGTCTTGGCGTGCTTCCTGGTGCTGTTTGTGGCGGTGGCCATCTTTGCCCCGTCCAATCAGGACAAGTATGACCAAGCGGTGACGCTGGTGACGGAAGGGGAGTACGACAAGGCGTCGGAGCTGCTGACCGAGCTGGATGATTATGAGGACAGCCAAGCGATCCTGACCTACATCCAATGTGCAGAGAAAGCCAAAACCTGTTCCGGCAACGACTGGGCGGCGCTGAACGCCACGCTGGGCGACTTGAAGCTGGATGCCAAGGAGCTGCAAAAGCCTCTGGCAGAGCTGAAGGAACAGGCAGAGGTGGAACAGACCGCCTACGAACAGGAGCGGGCGGAACAGCAGGAAGCGGAGGACGTGATGGCGGAGATCGACGGATTGGCCGATTTGGACTATCAAGTCTCCGCTCTGAAAGGGACACAGAACGCCATCCAAACCGTCCGCACCCACTACGACCAGTGCAGCCAGTCCGTGCAGGCGCGCATCACCAACTATGATGCCCTGAAACAGGCGGAGCAGCAGATCGAGAAGACCGTCAAGCTGGACGAATCGTATCAGAAGCAGGCGGAGCCGGTCATCAAGGGCATCCAAGCCCTGGGCACGGTGACCCTGAACAGCAAGAGCCAGCTGGATCAGTTGACCGCTCAGTACAAGGCGCTGTCCAAGGACTGCCAGGCCTATGTGACCAACTACGACACGCTGAAAGCCGGCAACGCCAGCTATGAAAAGCTGAAAAAGCAGTACGATGCGGATCAGAAGGCTGCGGCCGAAAAAGCTGCCGCACAGAAAGCTGCGCAGCAGAAATCCCAGCAGTCCAAGAAGAACAGCTCTGGCGGTTGGGAGAACTCCTCCGGCAACGGCAAGACCTCTTCCGTTGGCGGCACTGTCTACTGGACGCCTGGTGGTTCCGTGTACCACAAGCGCACCAGCTGCCCGTCCCTGGCTCGTTCCAAGACCATTCTGTCTGGAAGCGTTGCCCAGTCTGGGAAATCCCGTGGCTGCAAGAATTGCTGTAAGTGACCGAATCTAAATCAGACCAAAAGGACACCTCTTTGGAGGTGTCCTTCTTTACGCTGTGGCGAACATTTGCTATACTAAGACCAATCCAAATGCAGACAGAGGAGGTACTGCTATGTTACAGGGAAAGACGGTGGTGCTGGGGGTCACCGGCGGGATCGCCGCGTATAAGATGCCCAACCTGGCTTCCGCGCTGGTGAAGCTGGGGTGCAATGTGCAGGTGCTCATGACCCAGAACGCCACGCAATTCATCACGGCGGTGACCTTTGAGACGCTGACCGGCAACAAGGCGCTGGTGGACACCTTTGACCGGAATTTCTCCTTCCAGGTGGAGCACATCGCGGTAGCTGACCAGGCGGACCTGGTGATGATCGCGCCTGCCACCGCCAACGTCATCGCCAAGCTGGCTCACGGCCTGGCGGACGATATGCTGACTACCACCGTGCTGGCCTGCAACTGCCCCAAAATCGTGGTGCCGGCTATGAACACCAAGATGTACGAGAACCCGGTGACCCAGGACAACCTGAACATCCTGCGGCACTACGGCTGGGAGGTGGTGGAGCCTGCCAGCGGGTACCTGGCCTGCGGCGCTGTGGGCAAGGGGAAGCTGCCAGAGCCAGAGGCGCTGTTGCAGGTCATCCTCCACTATTTGGCTCACAAAAAGGATATGATGGGCAAAAAGGTGCTGGTCACCGCTGGCCCCACTCAGGAGGCGTTGGACCCGGTGCGCTACCTCACCAACCACTCCAGCGGCAAGATGGGCTACGCCATCGCCCAGGCGGCGGCACGACGTGGGGCACAGGTGACGTTGGTGTCTGGGCCGGTGGCGTTGAAGCGGCTGCCCTATGTGGAGACCGTGGACGTGGTGTCTGCTCAAGAGATGTTTGAGGCGGTGACGACACGTGCGGCGGAGCAGGACATTATCATCAAAGCGGCTGCCGTGGCAGATTATCGCCCGACGGTGGTGGCGGAGGATAAGATGAAGAAGTCCGACGACGCCCTGTCCATCCCGCTGGAACGCACCCAGGACATTCTGGGTTGGCTGGGACAGCACCGGCAGCCGGGGCAGTTCTTGTGTGGCTTCTCCATGGAGACTCAGAACATGGTGGAAAACTCCCGCAAAAAGCTGGAGAAGAAGCGCGTAGACATGATCGCCGCCAACAATCTGAAGGTGGAAGGTGCCGGCTTCGGCGTGGACACCAACCTGTTGACCCTCATCACCAAGGACGGGCTGGACGAGCTGCCTATGGTGACCAAAGAGGCGGCGGCTGACTTGCTGCTGGACAGTATTTTGAAGCGGATGGAGGAGATGTAATGGAACAGCGGAAAGAGTTGCTGTGCGGCCTTCCGGCATTGGTGCTGGGAGCGCCGTCGGAACGGGTGTTCTTCTATGTCCACGGCAAGATGGGCAGCAAGGAGGAAGCACTGGACTTTGCAGAAGTGGCAGACGCCCACGGCTGGCAGGTGGTGTCCATCGACCTGCCGGAACATGGGGAGCGGAAGGGCTTGCCGGAGCCGTTCACGCCCGTCCAGATCATCCCGGAGCTGCAAACGGTGTATCAGACCCTGCGCAGCCGGTGGAAAACGGTAGGGCTGTACGCCACCAGTATGGGCGCTTGGTTCAGTATGCAGGCGCTGCCGGGAGAGGAGCTGGAACGATGTCTGTTTGCCTCGCCGGTGGTGGATCTGTGCCAGCTCATCGAGAAGACCATGGCGTGGAGCGGCGTGACCCTGGAACAGCTGGAGCGGGAAGGGGAAGTGCTGGCGGAAAACGGCGAGCGGTTCTCCTGGCCGGTGTATGCCTACGCCAAAGCGCACCCGGTCACCCACTGGGCACCTCGCACCACCATCTGTTTTGGTGAGTTGGATCACCTGACCGACTTGGCTACGGTCGAGGATTTTGTGGAGCGGTTCCACTGCGAATTTTGCCTGCGGAAGGGCGGACGGCACTGGTTCCACACAGAAGAAGACTGCCAGCAGCTGCGGGCGTGGGAGACCCGTTTTTTGACCGATTGAGCATAAAAAACTGCCTCGGAAGCGGATTCCGAGGCAGTTTTTATACTGTGTCGAGGTAGATTCTTGCGTTGAACGATCGCGCAGCGCCGTAAAGCTTTTTTGCTTCCTTTTTTCTCGAAAAAAGGAAGTCAGGCGAGAATAGCCTTGTCGTTGGCGAATTCTTCGCCGCTGACCACTTCGAACTGGTGCATCAGGTCAGGTACGGTCAGCTTCTGCTTGTCCTCGCCGGAGATGTCCAGGATGACCTTGCCCTCATGCATCATGATGAGCCGGTTGCCGTGGGCGATGGCGTCCTTCATGTTGTGGGTGACCATCATGGCGGTCAGGTTCTGATCCCGGATGATGCGGTCAGTAGTGTGCAACACCTTTTCCGCGGTCTTGGGGTCCAGTGCCGCCGTATGCTCGTCCAGCAGCAGCAGCTTGGGCTTGCGCAGGGTGGCCATGAGCAGGGTCAGCGCCTGACGCTGACCGCCGGAGAGCAGACCCACCTTAGCGGTCAGACGGTCCTCCAGACCCAAGTCCAGCTCCTTCAGCAGTTCCCGGTAGTGTTCCCGCTCTGTCTTGGTGACGCCCCACTTCAGGCCACGGCGGGAGCCGCGGCGAGCGGCCAGAGCCAGGTTTTCATCGATGCCCAGGATGGCAGCGGTGCCGGTCATGGGGTCCTGGAACACACGACCCAGGTAAGCAGCGCGCTTGTGTTCGGGCACACCGGTGACGTTCTGACCGTCGATGAGGATGGTGCCCTCGTCCACCGGCCACACGCCGGCGACAGCGTTCAGGGTGGTGGATTTACCGGCGCCGTTGCCGCCGATGATGGTGCAGAAATCCCCGTCGTCCAGGTGGAGGTTCACGCCGTCCAGCGCTACCTTTTCGTTGATGGTACCGGGGTTGAATGTCTTGTGAACATTGATGAGATCAAGCATTGTTCTGCGCTCCCTTCTTTGCCGCCTTCTTGAAGGAGGACTTGGATTGACCCTTGAGATAGGGGACGGCCAGGAAGATGGCCACGATGACTGCGGTGAACAGCTTCAGGTCGTTGGAGGGCAGCTTGAGCCAGAGGACGATGCCCACCACGATGTAGTAGATGATGCCGCCGATGACCACGAAGGACAGCTTGCCGAAGAAGTTCAGGTGCTTGCCCAGCAGCGCTTCGCCGATGACCTCGCCGATGATGACTGCGGCCAGGCCGATGACGATGGCGCCGCGGCCCATGTTGATGTCAGCAAACCCCTGATACTGTGCCATGAAGCCGCCGGACAGGGCGACGAGAGCGTTGGACAGGCTCAGCGCGATGACCTTGGTGACGCTGATGTTGATGCCCTGTGCCTTACTCATAGCCGGGTTGCAACCGGTGGCGCGGATGGCACTGCCCTGTTCGGTGCCGAAGTACCAATAAAGGGCGGAGATGACGATGGCGATGAGCACCAGAGCGATGAGGATGGAAGCGGTGATCTTCCGGGAGGAGAGGAGCAGGGGATACTGATCCACGCTGACGGCCAGGTTGGCCATGCCCATGATGTTCAGGTTGATGGAGTACAGGGCGATCTGGGTCAGGATACCGGCCAGGATAGGCGGGATGCCCAGGAGGGTGTGGAGCAGACCGGTGATGAGACCGGCAGCGAGACCTGCTAGGATGGCGATGAGCAGGGCAGCGGGGACGGACCAGCCGTGGAGGATGAGCACCACGGTGACGGCACCGCCGGTGGCAAAGCTGCCGTCGACAGTCAGGTCAGCGAAGTCCAGCAGGCGGAAGGTGATGTAGACCCCCAAGGCCATCAGGCCCCAGATGAGGCCCTGTGCCACGTTGCCGGGCATGGCGCCCAGCAGATTTAAGGGGTTGAGGGAAGCAAGATAAGACATAACGGTTCCTCCTCAATAGTTGTAGGATAACGGTGACAAAACTGGATGAAAATGCAAGAGAAAACCCAGGATGTCGAAAAACAGGCATGGGGGTGCCATGGGAACATGGCACCCCGATCCTTTTGGTGTATAGGAAAGAGAAAAGATAGAAAACTGTAACTTAAATGGATGAAAGTATGCAGTTTTGTTGGTTTGCTAAAGGGTTTAGATTACTTTTCCACTTCGATAGCCACGTAGTCAGAGG
The DNA here is from genome assembly GCA_934597165.1 of uncultured Oscillospiraceae bacterium. Lineage (GTDB taxonomy): Bacteria > Bacillota > Clostridia > Oscillospirales > Oscillospiraceae > Onthomonas. The sequence goes on along the minus strand of CAKTQP010000001.1, from coordinate 138,337 downwards.
GAACCTTGACGCCCAGCTTTTCACAGCGATCTGCCATGTACTGATAGGTGGTCTTGGGTGCGAACTGAATTTCGGTGGTGGCGGGGTCAGCGCCGTTGACCAGGACTTCGTATGCCATGTTGCCGGTGACGACACCCAGGTCATAGTAGTCGATGGACAGGGTTGCCACGCCGCAGCCGGTGCAGATGCCGGATTCGCCAGCAACGATGGGCACCTTAGCGGGTTCTGCTACATTGTTGATGGATTCAGCACAGGAAGCAGCGGTGTTGTCGGTGGGGATATAGATGACGTCGCTCTCGTCGCAAGCGGTCTTGGTGACGGCTGCTACGTCGTTGCTGTCGGCGAAGGTGAATTCCTTACAGGTGTAGCCAGCGTCAGTCAGATACTTGGTGATCTCGGTGGACTGATACTTGGAGTTGGGTTCTGCGGAGCAGTACAGGATGCCCACGGTCTTTTTGTCGGGGAACAGGGTCTTGATCATCTCAGCCTGCTTGTCCAGGGGAGCCAGGTCAGCGGTGCCGGTGACGTTGGTGCCAGTGGTGCCCTTCCAATCGGCGATGGACAGTGCAGTGCCGTAGTCGGTGACAGAGGTGCCCAGGATGGGAATGGAGTTGGTGGCAGCGGTAGCAGCCTGCAGAGCGGGAGTGGCGTTAGCCATGATCAGATCCACATTGCTGGAGACGAACTGGTTGCAGATGGTGGCGCAGGTGGCAGAGTCGCCAGCGGCGTTCTGTTCATCGAACTTGACCTTGTCGCCCAGCTTTTCGGTCAGAGCGTCCTTGAAGCCCTTGGTGGCGGCGTCCAGAGCGTTGTGCTGGACCAGCTGGCAGATGCCGATGGTATAGGTCTTGTCGCCGGTAGCAGCAGCGGAGCCGGAAGCGGCAGGTGCGGCGGAGCCGGCGGGGGTGCTGGTGGTGGCAGAGTTGCCGCCGCAGGCGGACAGTGCCAAGGTCATGGCACAAGCCAGAAGCAGGGCCAGAAGCTTAGATTGTTTTTTCATGGTAGTGATTCCTCCTATTTACTTTCTCAATATGATGCTTTTATGTAGCACCGCTTTTATGTACGAAAGTGATATTGTCATTATAGGCGCGCCTCCTATCAATGTCAAGGGAAAAATAGCTGTAAAAGCGGAAAATGGGCGAGACAAAATTAGACGTTCTGCCCAAACGACGTGGGGAATAAGTGGGGATGCTGGGAGAAGAAAGAAAAAATGCCGGGCAAAATGCCCGGCGAAACTGGTCTTGCGGGCATCGTTCACCCTTCCATGTGGCGTCCCAGGAAGCCGGAGATGGTCTCCAGCAGGGTCCGTTCGGTCTCACCGGGGACCCAACTCCCTTCTGTGTCCGCCAACAGCAGACAACCCAGCACATCGCCCTGGGCGATGATGGGGGCGGCCAGAGAGACGAAGAGGCCGGATTTACTCTCTGTGACCAGGAAGGGGGCAGCGCCGGCTTGATGCTCGTAGAGCTGACGAGATTCCAGGATGTTCTCCAGGGTAGGGGAGATGGGTTTCTCCATCCATTCCCGCCGCACCAGACCAGCCAGGGCGATGATGCTGTCCCGGTCGGTGATGATGGCAGGTTGATGAACGGTCTTGTGGACGGTCTCGCAGATCTGGCTGGCAAATTCGCTCAGGCCACCCATCATGGAGTATTTTTTGAAGATGACTTCCCCGTCCTTGTCCGTGTAGATCTCCAACGGGTCGCCCTCCCGGATCCGCATGGTCCTGCGGATCTCTTTGGGGATGACCACCCGGCCGAGGTCGTCAATGCGGCGGACGATACCGGTAGCTTTCATATGGCACTCTCTCCTTATCTATATTGCGGATACGGATGTTATTGTTGCCCATGGGTGGGAAATTATCCACAAAGGAAAGAGATAGCGCAAAAAAGGACGATTTTGGTGAGGAAGTTACTATGCAAAGAGTATTTTAGCAGGGTTTGCGGTGATGTCAATGAGATTTTTTACGGGTCGCTATTTTTCTACGATTCGCACGAAATTGACACATTCTGAACACCGAGCTGACCGCCGATATGGTCAAGGCGGAGCAGCCCGACGTGGTTCTGGTGGCCACCGGCAGCGAAGTGACCCAGCTGCCCATCCCGGTCTGGATGACCCTTCGGCTGAACCGTAGTGAAAGGAACTGGAAATGGCTGATGCAAAGGTGCTATCCATCGGTGACGCCAAATGTGCCGAGAGCGTTCGTATAGAGTGGTATCATAGAAGAAAATATCGCAAAGGCAAATATAGAATATCCTATCGAATCCATAGTTTACAGAAATGGAAAGCGGCGATAAAATAACCCTATCAAGAAGGGTAGACGTGGATGTGCATATGTTTCGGTACCTCTTGCAGCAGCATGAGAGGAGAGCAAGGAAATGATTTGAAGTGTGAAAACACGGAATCCTCTCTATATGGGTGAAAAAATAGAGAAAATTACCCCATTCCGTGCATTTTATGCAGGATAGATTCCCTTCGATGGCGGCAATCGAAAATTCATATTTGCCCATGACGGGGGGCTTGCAATATAATACAAGTGCGTTAATTCTCTAACAAAGGTGGGTTTTTGATGACTGCGTTTGTGTATTTTGCTGCGCTGATCGCACTGGTCGTGTTCGGCTTTGTGGCCTTGCGGCGTCCCATGTATGAGGTGATCTTGGCTGCGTTTGTGATCCTGGCCATCGCAACAGGCAATCTCCTCCACATCCCAGCGTATCTGGCTCAAGCGGCCAATACCTATTCCCTCTACACCATCACCGCGTTCATGTGCTTCTCCCTGGTCTTTGAGAAGACGGGCATTGTGACGGATATGCTCAACATCATCATCTCGCTGGTGGGGCGTTTCTCCGGCGGCGCGGGCTATGTGGCGCTCATTGCCAGTGCGGCTATGGGTGCCCTCTCCGGCACGGGTCCGGGCAACGCGGCGGCCATTGGCGTCATCACCATCCCGGCCATGAAGAAGACCGGGTACTCGTCCGAGCTGGCGGCGACGGTGGAGATGGCGGCCAGCTCCCTGGGGCCGGTGATCCCGCCCTCTGGCGCCATCGTGGTGCTCTTTGCGGCGCTGGACGCCTTTGCGCCCAACACCTACACCTTCTCCCAGTTCTGGCTCTTTGCGTGGATCATCTCCTTCTGGTTCCTCCTGCACCGGTTCATCACCCTGTTCTTCCTGGTCCGGAAGTATGACGTGAAGCCCATTCCCAAGGAAGAGCGGCTGCCCATTGCTGAGGCGCTGAAACAGGGGTGGAAGGCGCTGCTGCTGCCGGTGGTCATCTTTGTGCCCTTCCTGGTGGACGCCTTTTGCAACGACAGCTTTGTCCGTGCCCGTCTGGGCGAAGCGGAAGCGGCGGCCTCGGCCAACATCCTGCTGACCACCATTCCCAGCATTGCAGTGGCCTTTGTGGTGGTGCTGTACGCCTTGAAGGGCAACAAACCGACCTTCCGCAAGTTGGTGGGCTGTATGGAAGAGGGCATCGCCGGCATCGCACCGGTCATCATCATGGCCTTTGCCGGGTTCTGCATTACCGAGCTGTTCAATGACATCGGTGTTGCGGAGAGCATCTCTACATTTGTGGCGGACAAGCAGGTTCCCATGTGGTTCGCTGCTATCATCTGTCCCTTGATCTTTACGGTGCTGGGGATGTTCATGGAAGTGACCTCTCTGTTCGTCCTGCTGGGGCCGGTGTACACGGCGCTGGCGGCAGCGGCGGGCATCAACCCCATGCTGGCGGCCATGATGGTCAACCCCATGACCTGCGCCATGGGGCACATGACCCCGCCCTTCGCTCTGTGCTTTTACGTTTGCATGGGCATTGCCCATTCTGATTTCAAAGAGACAACCAAGCTATCTATCATCTGGTGTATCGGGCAATACATCTTGACGGTTTTGATCTTGTACGGATTCGTGCCCATGTTCGGCATCCTGCATTGAGGAGGGGTATCATGAGAGAAAAATGGCTGAAAGGCACCCAACTGGTCTTTGGGTATGGCATGAGCGTCCTGTTAGTGGTATGCTTAGTGGTAGCCTTGGCCTATATCGTCGCGTTGATCGTGGGACAACCGGTTTCGGTGACCATTCATGAGGTTATGATGAATCGAGTGCTGCCGCCAGTCTACTACGCAGGCATCCTGCTGTCCTTCGACGGACTGCTGCACCTCTATCTGAAAGGGGAACTGCTCTTCCGCTTGGACATCCCCAAAAAGTCGGAACAGAAACAGGACGATTGAGGAGGACAGGAATATGGCAGGAAGAAAGTGGCTCATCACAGGCATCAGCAGCGGCTTCGGCCTGGAAATCGCAAAGCTGGTGCTGGCGGAAGGGGATACGGTCTTTGGTACCTTCCGCAAGGCAAAACAGGTGGAACAGTTGACCGCTCAATATCCAGAGAACCTCATCGCCTGGAAGCTGGACGTCACGGATACCGCTGGCGTCCACGCAGTGGTGGAAGAGGCCTTCGCCCTGCTGGGCGAGATCGAAGTGGTAGTCAGCAACGCAGGATATGGCCTGTATGGAGCGGCGGAGGAGATTTCAGATGAAGAGGCCGACCTGCTCATCGACACCAATCTTCGCGGCGCCATCGTGTTCCTCCACGCAGCGCTGCCCTATCTGCGCAAACAGCGGCATGGGCGTATCTTGCAGGTGGCTTCGGTGGCCGGTCAGGTGGGATACCTGGGCAATGCCCTGTACAACGCCACCAAGTTTGGCATCACGGGGTACTGTGAAGCGCTGGCCCTGGAGATGGCGGAATTCAATGTGGGTGTCACCGTGGTGGAACCAGGTGGTGCGCGGACGGATTTCCGTTACGGCGGCGTGAAGGTGGCGCAAAACCTGTTGCCGGAGTACGCCCACGCCCATGGCTTTTTGGATATGCTGAACGCCGAGAAAGGGCTGGCGCCAGGGGATCCGCGAAAGATGGCGGAGCGGATGGTGGAGAGCACCAAAGTCACCCCTGCGCCGCGGCATCTTGCGTTGGGGTCTCAGGCTATGGCAGATATTTTGAAGACACTGGAAGAACGGTTGGAGGGATACCGGCAGCAGGTCTCGCTGGCGGCGTCCACTGACTGCACAGAGTAAGAGAAGTTCGTAAGGGGGAGTAAGGATGACACTGGTTCAGTTGATGTACTTTATGGAGGTTGTCAAGACGAAGAATTTCACCATGGCGGCCAGCAATCTATATGTATCCCAGTCCAGCCTCAGCTATGGCATTCACGAGCTGGAGAATGAGCTGGACACACCGCTGTTCATCCGCCGACCCAACAAGAAGATCGAGCTGACCATGTACGGCGAGGCGTTCTATCCCTTTGTGTCGGAGGGGATGCGGCTGATCGAAGAGGGCAAGAACCGGATCGCCAGCATGAAAAGTCCCCTCCACGGCAAGATCCGCCTGGCCTTTTTCCACAGCATTGTGTTTTCTGCGGTCCCGGCGCTGCTGGCCAACTTCAAGGAGGACAATCCGGGCAATGAGATCGACTTTCAGACCCTGGTTTTCCACAACTGGGTGGATTTCCGGCAGATGCTGCTGGACGGCAAGTGTGACCTGGTGCTGTCGGCGGGGAATCTGGGGAACGGGTGCGAGAGCGTCCAGATCGCGCGGCACAACATCTTCCTCATCGTGCCCTGTGGTCATCCCTATGCGGAAAAGGAATGTGTGACCATCGAGGAGCTGCGGGACGTTCAGCTGGTGCAGATCGACGCCAACAGCAATATGGATCTGCGCATCAAAGAGATGCTGCACTCGGCAGGTATTTCGCCTAGAATTCGATACGAGGCGGACTGGACGGCACAGCAGTTGGCAGTGGTGAACGGGCAGGGGTTTGCGCTGTCCTGTGACGTGGCGCTGGATGAACGGTTTGTGCGGAAGGTGCCGCTGGCTCATCCGTTGGCCACCATGCCCCTGTATCTCTCCTGGGCCAGCAAGCAGAAGCTGTCCGGCGCGACCCTGTACGTGCGGGACTACTATCTCCAGCTGGCACAGCGGAAGGAATCGGAATTGGTATTTTGACGGGAGGTCTTGCAAGTGGAACAGAACATCGTCCTAAATAACGGCATCGCCATGCCGCCCATTGGCTATGGCGTCTTTCGGATGACCGACCCGGTTGCCTGCGAAGCGGCGGTGGTGGAGGCCATCCAGGCTGGTTACCGGCTCATCGACACGGCAGCGGCTTACGGGAACGAAGAGGCGGTTGGCCGTGCCATCCGCCGCAGTGGGGTGGACAGAGCAGAACTGTTCCTGACCACCAAGCTCTGGGTGACGGACACCTGCTATGAGGGTGTCAAACGAGGCTTTGCCCGGTCGCTGGAGCGGTTGGGGGTGGACTATGTGGATCTGTACGTCATCCATCAGCCCTATCATGACTACTATGGCGCGTGGCGTGCCATGGAGGAGCTGTACGACCAGGGGAAGATCCGCGCTTTGGGCGTGGACAATATGACCCAGGCGCAGTTGGCGGACTTCCTGTTTTGGAACAAGGTGCAGCCGGCGGTGAATCTGCTGGAGTGCAACCCCCTGTTCCAGCGGGAAGGGGAGCGGGCGTATCTGGCGGAACGGCAGATTCAGATGCAGGCTTGGTCGCCGTTGGCGGCGGGGCAGAGTCATCTGCTGCAGGAACCGGTGCTCTGCGCCATCGCCCAGGCTCATGAGAAAACGGCGGCACAGGTGGTGCTGCGCTGGCTGACCCAGCGGGGCATTGTGCCGTTGGTGCAGTCCAGCAATCCTCAGCGGATGCGAGAAAATCTGGATATTTTTGATTTTGCCCTCTCGGAGGAAGAGATGGGACAGGTCGCCCAGTTGGACACAGGGCGCAGCTGCTTCCCGCCTCGGGAGACCGGGGCGGCAGTGGAGGCATTTCTCCAAAACGCTCAGTCCATGGCGTAAAAATAAGTGGAGTAAATCAAACAGCGGACACAGACGGAAGAACGGTCTGTGTCCGCTGTTTTTTTCGGGAGAAATCCAGCATACAAAATTTCGATTCTGAGCTTGCATGCGTTGAATTGGACAGAAAGAGGGGGTTCTTATACAATATAAGTAACAAAAGTTCCTACGCTTTTGGCATCCATCCGTATGGTTCCGTGGTCGCGACACAACAAACGTACTGGATCAAGAGAGAAAAACGGTTTCAATTACACGGAGGTTTTCACATGGGTAAGAAAATGACAAAAAGTCAAAGGATGATCTCGTATACGTTGAATTTTTATGTCACGTCCATCCTGATGTACATGATCACGCAGAACGTGGTCGCCAACATTATGGCCAGCTATCCGGAGGTGGCCGATTACACCGTCAAGTCCCTGACCACCCTGCCGACTCTGTTCGGCCTCATCGCCACCTTCGCTATGGGCCCCATCGCCATGAAGTTCGATAAGACCAAGCTGCTGGTGGTGGTCATGAGCAGCATGGGTATCTTCTCCCTCATCTTCTTCGCCAACGGCATCCTGCACGGCCCCTTCCAGCTGTACTACCTGGCTGTGGTCTTCGGCGGGTTCGCCATGGGCAGCTTCGCTCCGCTGATGAACCTCATCATCGGGGAGAACTTCGACGAAGAAGACCGAGCAGGCCGCATCGCCTCTTACAACGTGACCAACAACTGCGGTGCGTTCTTCATCCTCCTCATCAGCGGCCGCATCGCAGCCACCAATGGCGGCGCCAACTGGCCCTATGCCTATCTGCTGGGTCTGTACTGCTTTGTGACCACGGCGGTGTTCTATGTCATGATCAAGAAGGCCGGCTATCGGGATGACAAAGAGGCCAGAGCCATGAGAGCGGTAGCTCACGCGGCAGAAGAGAAGCCCAACGTGAAGTTCAGTGAGATCCCCAAGAAGGTCATCGCCATCGTGGCAGCCATCGGCATCCTCCACTGTGTCTTCTACATCGGCCTGAACGCTTACTACACCAACGTCTCCACCTGGATCCACGAAAATGGCCTGGGCGACGCAGCACAGGCAGGCAACGCTACCTCCCTGGTGCGCTTCACCCTCATCGTCATGACCTTCCTGTATCCCTTCTGGTCCAAGTTGCTCAAGAGCTGGATGATCCCCTGCGGTTATCTCATGGGCGCCATCGCCATGCTGTGTATGCTGAACATCCCCTCCATCTGGGGCGTATATGCCGCCGCCTTCTTCGTGGCTTTTGGCACCAGCATTGCACACAGCACCATCTATTCCAAGGCGCTGAACTATGTGCCGGAAAACTTTGCACCCATCTCCTCTACGGTGGTGTGGGGGCTTGCCAACTCCGGTGCGTTCTTCGCCACCTATGTGCTGGCAGCCATCTCCGGCGCTATGGGCGGCGGGATGCAGACCCAGCTCAAGGCCGGCTCTGCGATCCTGCTGGCCTGCATGGTAGTGGCCATCATCATCTTCGTGGTCTTCAACCCGGATAAGAAAAAGCAGCAGGCGTAAGCACAATCCATAAGGAGGTTTATCATGAAAGATTTTTACTTCCACCTCAACACCAAATTTCATTACGGCAAGGGCGTCGTAGCACAGATTGCAGACGAGATTCTGAACTACGGCACCAGAGTGTTCTTCCTCTACGACGAGATCCCCGCAACGGTCTCCGGCGCCCATGACCTGATCCACCAGGTCTGTGCAGAAAAGGGCATCACCATCACCGATTTCACCGGCATCGAGCCCAATCCCAGACACACCACCATCGACCGCGCCAGAGCGCTGCTGAAGGAAACGGGAGCAGATGTGGTAGTTGCCCTGGGCGGCGGCAGCACCATCGACTCGGCCAAGGCGCTGTGTCTGACCGCTTCCTATGAGGGGAGCTGCTGGGAGGTCTTTGAGAAGGCGGACAAGCTGGAATCCTTGTCCACCCAAGGCCCCAAAGAGGAGGGCGTCCTGCCCCTCATCACCATCCCCACCATTGCGGCCAGTGGCTCTGAAGTGTCCAACGTGGCGGTCATCGCCAACCATGACAAGAACATGAAGTTGGATTACCGTTCTGACGCCCTGCGTCCGGTGGCGGTGTTCACCGACCCCACCTACACCTACACCGTGCCGCCCTTCCAGACGGCCTGCGGGATTTTGGACATCATGTCCCACTCCTACGAGGGCTATTTCAGCCACAGCACCGGCAGCATGCAGGACGGCATCTCGGAGACCATTCAGCGCACCTGTGTGGAGCACGGCAGAAAGGTCATGCTGGTCCCCCACGCCTATGCCTCCAGAGCGGAGCTGCTGTGGGCGGCACAGCTGTCCATCGCCCATCTGTCCGACCAAGGGCGGAACTTTGTGGGCAACATCCACGCCACCGAGCGGGTGGTGGGCAACTACTTCGGCTTCCCCCATGGGGCGGGCATTGCTATCCTGTCTCTGGCCTGGTTCAAGTACGCCCTGAACGATCAGACCGCTTACCGCTTCGCCAGATGGGCCAAGAACGTGTGGAGTGTAGACCCGGCGCTGAACGACATGGACGCAGCACGGGAGGGCATCCGCCGGTACGAAGCCTTTATGGAAGAGCTGGGCGTGCCCACCAGACTGAGCCAGTCCAAGCTGGAGGTGTCCCAGGAGCTGGTCGCCCAGTGCGCGGACGAGGTTTGGGAACGGGTGGATGCCAGCACCTGGTTCCAGCCTCTGGAAGACAAGCAGGAGCTGCTGGACTTTATGATGCTGGCATGGTAAAAACCTTGATATATTCAAACGGGAGAAACAAACATGGACGGTTTTAGATTTGACACACAGACCTGCCTCTACTATGGCAGAAACGCGGTGCGGGAGCACCAGGAGGTGTTCGATGACTTTGGCAAGAAGGCAGTCATCGTCACCAGCAAGTTCACGGAAGGCTGCCCCAACATCGGTCTGGAGGACGTAAAGGCCATCTTTGACGAGAAGGGCATTGCGTACCAGATCATCGACTACACCATTCCCAATCCGCCGGTGGAGAACATCGAAGAGATGTACGAGGAGACCAAGGAATTTGGTGCCGATTTCATCGTCGGCATCGGTGGCGGTTCCTCTCTGGACGCGGCGAAAGCTCTGGCGCAGCTGACGGAGGGGAAGCGGAAGGAACCGGAGAAGTCTGCTATCGAGATCTTCTTCGGCCACGGTAAGCCCTATGACAACTATCGCAATATGTGCGATATCCCCGTGGTGGCCCTGCCCACCACAGCAGGCACCGGCTCGGAGGTCACCGGCGGCGCGGTGCTGACCCGGAACGACATCCACACCAAGATCGCCATGAACCAGTGGCTCTATCCGGTGGTCTCCTTTGTGGATCCCCGGTACATCGAAGATTCCCCCCTCTTCCTGCTGGACACCGGCGTCATTGACGCCCTGGCACACGGCGTGGAGAGCTTCATCCGCCAGAAGGATCACCTGTACGCAGCAGCCAACCTTATGAATCAGGGCATCTCCAAGATCGCCTTCCAGCTGTTTGCAGAGTTCAAGGACAACCTGCTCAACGACACCCTCACGGCGGAGGACTACGACAAGATCGCCCTGGCGTCCATGATCCAGGGGGTCGCGTTCATGCAGTCCTGCACCTGTATCCCCCACGGCATGGGCTACCCCCTGTCCCACTACTATGACGTCTGCCACGGCATGTCCTGCGGCGTGTTCCTGGGCGAGTGGCTCAAGAACTTCAAGGATCAGTCCCTGGTGCAGGAAGTGGTAGAGGACTGCGGTTTCAAGGATTCCAGCGAGTTTGCGGACTATGTGCGCGCCCTGACCAACCGGGATGTGGAGCTGGAGGTCACGGACGGGGAGATTCAGAAGTGGGCGGATCAGTTCATGGAACAGCAGATCTGGCGCATCGAGTCCAACCCGGAGGAGCTGACCCGGGAGGACATCTACACCATCTACAGAAGAGCGCTGGCCAAATACATCAAAGAATAAGACCACAACGATTGGACAACGGGGGACCTGGCAGGCTTGCGAAAAACTGCCGGGTCTTTCCCACCAGAATGAACAGCGAAAAGAGGTTATGTATGGCTACCAAATATCCCTATTCTTTCAGCCCGTTACAGATCGGCAGTGTCCAGATCCGCAACCGGTACGCCCTGGCGCCCATGGGGACGGGCAGCATGGGGGGTCCCAGAGGGGAATACACCGACAACACCATTGAATACTACCTGGAACGGGCCCGCGGCGGGTTCGGCCTGATCGTCATGGGCAGCATCATCGTGGATATGGAGGCGCAGAAGCCGGATCTCATCAACGGCCCCATCCCGCCCGCTTATGCTCCATCTGTCTGGCGGGAGTCCGCTTGCCGACTCACCGAGCGCATCCACGCCTACGGCACCAAGGTGTTCATGCAGATCGGTTTCGGCCACGGCAGGCAGAAGCCGGGGCAGAAGGCACCGTCGCCTATCCCTCGTTATGCGGACCCCAACGAAATCTGCGAGCAGATCACCGTGGAGGAGATTCAGACCAAGATCCGCTACATGGTCAAGACCGCCAAGATGGCCCAGGACGCTGGGTTCGACGGCGTGGAAGTCCATGCCATGCACTGGGGGTACCTGCTGGATCAGTTCGCCATGGCGCTGTGCAATTTCCGGGAGGACGAGTACGGCGGTTCCCTGGAGAATCGGCTGCGAGTGCACAAAGAAATCGTCCAGGGTATCAAGGCGGCCTGTGGTCAGGACTTCCCGGTGTCCATCCGCATGGGCATGAAGTCCTACATCAAGGGGTTCCATCAGCCCTCCCTGTTCGGCGACCACGAGGCGGGCAGAACGCTGGAGGAAGCCTGTGAGATCGCAAAGCTGCTGGAGTCCTACGGCTATGATATGCTGGACTGCAACTCTGGTATCTATGACTCCTTCTATTACGCCGTTGCACCGGCCTACATGGAAAAGGGGTATAACATCAAGCTGGCCAAGGAGATCAAAAAGCACGTCAAGATCCCGGTCTTTGTGGCAGGTAAGATGAACGACCCGGATCTCTGCGAGGCGGCCATTGCCAGCGGGGAGATCGACGGCGTCGCCCTGGGCAGATCGGGCTTGGCGGACGGCGCTTATCCCCAGAAGCTCATGCGCGGCCGTCCGGATAAGATCCACCCCTGCATCGCCTGCGGCAACTGTATGTCCTCCTCCTTCTCCAAGGTCTCCGCCACCTGCGCCGTCAACCCCATCGGGATGCGGCCGGGACAGTACCCGCTGACCCGTGCCCTTCAGCCGAAGGAAGTGCTGGTGGTCGGCGGCGGTGTCGGCGGTATGGAAGCAGCCAGAACGGCGGCCATCCGTGGACACCATGTGACCATCGCAGAACGCTCTGACCGTTTGGGCGGCAGACTGTTCGACGCTGGCGCACACCAGTTCAAGCAGGACATCCGGAACCTGGCCAAGTGGTATGAGCAAGAGCTGAAAGAGCTGGGCGTGACGGTGAAATTGGGGGTCGAGATGACGCCGGAGGACATCAAAGCCAGCGGCGCGGAAGTGGTCATCTGTTCCGTGGGCGCCGATGCGGTGATGCCCCGGCAGATTCCCGGCATCGACCACCCCAAAGCGGTCTCCTGCACCCAGGTGCTCTCCGGTGAGAAGACGGTGGGGCAGAAGGTAGTGGTCATTGGCGCCGGTTTGGTAGGTGCGGAAATGGCCTACGATATGGCCAAGGAAGAGGGGGAAGAGGTCGTCTTGGTGGACGGATTGGATGACATCCTCTCCAACGACCCGGACGGCGTGCCCTTCCAGACCCGCTGGATGCTCAACGAGCTGCTGGACCTCTACGGCGTGAAGAAGTACTTGGGGTATCGGCTGGATTGCGTGAACGACCAGGGCTGCGTGCTTAAGAGCAAGAGCGGCGAGCTGGTCTCCATTCCGGCGGACGATGTGGTCATCGCCATCGGCTTCCGTGCTAGAAAGTCTATGTATGAGGCGCTGTATGGGACGGACATGGAGGTGTACGAGATCGTAGCCGGCAACGGCATCGGCAGTATTGCAAGCCAGGTCAACGACGCATATGAGATTGCGCGACACCTGTAAAACAGAATGTCATCGAAAAAAGCTGTGTGAATGGGAACGCTATTCACACAGCTTTTTCTTATAACTGATCGATAACTACAATTACTTCCATACACCTATGCCCAGTCAGACAATTCGGTTGCTAGTCTGGCACGATAAGGGCACGGGAAGCATTTGCTATAGCCTGTTTCAGGGTGGCGAAGCAGATCAGTCCCAGCTCGAACACTTCCTTATCAAAGGCGTAACCTGCATCTCTGCGAGCAACCAAACACCCCCTACAGCAAGGCGGTTTACCTGCGTAGGGGGTGCCCTTTTGTGATGTGATGGCTTATCTAAAGGTGAAAAACGGTCAGCGCACGATCTTCACCTGTCTGGTCTTGCTCCAAGCGGAATAGTAGACCTTGCCGCCCACCTTTTTGTAGGTGCGGACGCGGACAGAATAGGTCTTTCCCTTGGTCAGATTGGAACGGACTGCGCCGGTGCAGTTGGCGCCCTTCAGCGTGACCGTTTTCCCATTGGTGAACTGCTTGCTGGTGCTGTACTGGAGCTGATACCCGCTGACGCGGCTGTTCTTCTTCCAATATGCCTTCAGCTTCTTGCCCTTGCCGTTGTACACCGAACGGAAGGTGGTGCCGGCGGGATTGACGGTGACTGTGACGCGCTTGACGGTCTTGGTGTAATCCCTAGTGGCTCCGGCGGTGATGGTGATGGTGGCTTTGCCCACAAAGTGCTTGGCGATGGTCACCTTGCCGCTCTTGCTCACCTTCACCGACTTGTTGTTGGACTGGTAGGTCAGCTTTGCGCCGCCCTTGGCCTTCGCGCTGAGCTGGAAGGACTGTGCTTTGGTGGAGGCGACTTTGGTGGTGGATTTGGCGGTGATGACATTGGACACCGGCTTTGCAGGGTTCAGGGCTGCCCAAGCCCGCTCTGCAGCGGTGAGCTTGTCCACAGTAGCCTGGTCGATGAGAGACTTCTGGGCGTCGGTGAGCTGATCATAGGCGGCACGGGCAGCGCGGATGGCGTCGCCGCTGTCCTTGGTCACGGCGCCGATGGCTTCGATGGCACGGGCGACGGAGGCGGGGGTGTTGGTGTGGTCAGCCTCTTTGGTGTAGTCCTTGGTGTAGAACAGCTCGATGGCGTCACCGTTGGACAGGTTGGCGGAGTTGGTCACCTTGCCATTGATGCGATAGCTCCAACCGGAGTGGTCGCCGTCGTCACCGGCACGCCACATGGTGCCGTCGGGGGTGATGACAGCGGTGATGTAATTGCCGCCGATGACCTGGTAGCCGTTGGCTTCCAACACCTTCCGAGCGGCATCAACAGCGGTCATCCCTTCGGGCTGATCTCGGAGCAGGCAGTCCACGAGCTGGGTGCCGTCCGGTGCGTAGAGGGTGAAGGCATAGGTCTGGCGTTCGTCCGTGGGGGTCTCACTGCCGTCGGTGCCGGGGACGATGACGGAGACAGAGACGACCTGATTGTGCAGCTTCTGAAGCTGGACATTGTCCGGATGCTTTTCTGCATATCTGCCCAAAGTCTCGCTGGAGAGCCAGCTGGTGATGGTGACCGTCTTGGCGGAAGTGGGCTGAGTGACCAGCAGGTTTTCGTGGGTGATGATGGCGGGGTTGCTGGAGCGGAAGATTCTCCACTGTTCCGACTCATACCAGCCATCCATATCCACCGGCACGATGCCGTGGTTGACCATGTTATCCACATGATAGACCCAGGTCAACTCGTCCTGTTCATTCAGGTACGCTTCACGGAAGGCGTGGAGGTTGGTGGTGACGTGGTCTTTGTCCGGGTTGTTGGCCTTGATGCCATCGAAGTAGTGGGCTTTGACTTGTTCCATCAGGACGATCTCTTTGTCCACTTCTTCCTGAGTCAGAGCGGGAACCTTGATCTTGAAATCACGGGACACAGAGACGCCGCTGGTCTTGTCGGTGATGGTGACGGTCATGGTGACTACCTTGGTCGTTCCGCCCGGCACATCCCGATAGACCCAGATGCGGGCGGCGTTGTTCACATCCGGTTCTTCCAGCACGTCATTGTCGCTGGTGGTGACAGAGACGGGGCAATATTTGCCGTCGATGCCGAAGTCACGGGTGCGGGGGATGAGGATGTCCTCGGTGGCGGTGTAAGCACCGTCGGCGTCCGGGGTCAGCTGCTCGCCGGTGACCCAATTCCGTAGGCCGACCTTTGCAAAGCCGGCGTCTATCCGCTGCTTCAAGGTCTCTTCCACGGTGTCGCTGCCAGTGCCGGCGGCCACGATGATGTCAAAGGATTTGGTGACGGATACGCCGTCGACGCTGTTGCACTTCAGGGTGGCGGTCAGGGTCACCGGGGTGGGGACAGCGGTCTTGTAGATGGTCACCTTGTAGTCGCCGTTATAGCTGGAGGCGCTGCCCACTTTGACCACCTTTTCATTGCTGGAAGTCCAGGTGAGATGGCTCCACCCCAGCTGTTTTCCGTCCTTTTTCAGCACCTGAGGCAGGGACAGTTCACTGACGTTCTCGGTGTCGATGGACAGCGCTGCGATCTCCTGTTCCAGGTAGGTGCGGAGCTTGCCCTTGTCCCAAGGAATGTTGGCGTACCACTCTTTTTCTACGGTGATCCCGTCCTTTTCCAGGACGAAGGGGACATAGAAATAAACACCGCTGCCGCTGAGGGTATCCTGGGGGAAGTAATAGGTGATGGTGCCGTCCTTGCTGACGGCGGCGCCGCCTTTGTCGGTCTTAGCCGCTTTGATGGTCAGCTTGATGCCGTCCAGCTTGTCGCCCAGCTTCTTGGAAGCGAAGTCGATGAGGTTGGTGTCGGTGCTGTAGACGGGATTTAATGTGCCGGTCATGGCGTTGGCGGCTGCGTTCAGAGCGTTTTCGGTCTCTGTCTGACGCAGGGAATACAGGGTCAGGGTGTAGTCCTTGGTCTCGGTCTCGCCGGTTGCCGTTTCCGTAACGGTGGCGGTCAGGGTCACGGTCACGTTGCCGGTCTCAGGCAGAGTGACTGCGCCGGCGTTGGTGATGTAGTCTGTGTTGCTGCTGCTCCAGCTGACGGTGTAGCCGTCACCAGAGGTGAGCAGTTCCAGGGCGGTGGTGTCCCGGATGCCGTTGTCTGTGGGGAGCTTGGCGGCGATGTCCTTATATGCTTTGCCGAAAACGGTCTCTGTCCAGATGGCGTACAGGTTGAAGGGCTCATGATCTTCGCTGCCATCACCCCAGTCGTCCTCTTCAAAGGGGCGGTTCAGGGTCGCACCATCAGTATAGGTGACGGTGCTGCCCCAGCTGCTGGTGGACCAGCCTGCGAAGCGGTAGCCCTCACGGGTGAAGGCGCACTTGGGCAGGGTGACATCCTTGTCAAAGGGGGCGGGGAAGTCTTCCATGGTGCCCTTCACAGTGGATTTGTCGCTAGACTTGATGTTGAACTTGACGATATACTGATAGTCTCTCCAATGGGCGTACAGGGTCACTTCGTCACCGGTAAATTTGGTGTCAGCAGTGACCTGCTCGCCGCCCTCTTTGGCGGTGTACCAGCCGTCCAGCGCCTGGTTGTCCGGATAGGAGGACTTGGTCAGGTAGGGCAGGCTGCTGAACACCTTGTCTGCCAGCACTGTCTTGTCCTTGATGGTGCCCTTGTAGCCGTTGCCGTCAAAGTGGACGGTGATGCCTTTCACCCAATGGGCGTAGAGGGTCATGGGAGTGGTGTCGGTAAACTTGTACGAATAGTCGATTTCGTTGCCGCCCTCGGCTGCGTCATACCAACCGACAAAGATCCAACCGGTGCGGGTGGGGTCTTCTAGCTTGGTATATGAGGAGCCGCCAGTCTGGGTATTCCGGATATAGTTGTAGTTCTCACCTACGACGCAAGTTCTCTGAGTGGGAGTAGAACCTTCATAGTTGTAGTCGATGGTGACCGGAACATCCTGACCCTTCCAGGTGGCGTACAGGGTGACCGTTGCGCCCTGGGTGGAGGTCAGATTCTTTGCGGTCATAGAACCGCTGGAGGAACCCTTGGAATCGCTCCAACCATTGAAGTCGTAACCGGTACGGGTGAAGGTGCACTCGGGTGTGACTTCCTGGTCATAGGTGGCAGTGATGGGCTCCATAGTGCCCTCGCCGCCGTTGGCGTTGAAGGCGATAGTGTAGGTGATGGGGGTCCACTTAGCGGTGAAGGTGATCGCCTCGGTGATGACCGTTTCGGCGGTCAGCTTGGTGTCGCCGTGGAACCAGCCGTCAAACAGGTAGCCTTTCTTGGTGCCCTCGCTGGGGATGCGTGCGCTGCCGATAGCAGTGCCGGTGGGCACCTGGACAGTGGTGGTCTTGCTGCCGTTTTCAAAGGTGACGGTAGAGGCGTCTGCCCAACGGGCGTACAGCTCCATTGCCTCGGTGACGTCGGTCACAGACGCCTGGTCGGTGTAGACCACATCGCCTTCAGCAGAGGTGGCCCAACCGGCGAAGACCTTGCCGTCACAGGTGAAGGTGTTGGCCTTCAGGGTGCCCTTGCCGCCGTAGATGTTCTGGGTATAATCCTCACCGGTGCCGCCGTTGGCGTGGAAGGTGATAGGGATGCCTTCCCCGACGGCGAAGTTGCGGACATAAATGCGGTCGTCACCAGCTGCAACGCTGCTAGTCTTTTTGTAGGAGAAATTCAGTTTGTCACCCTTGCTAACATCTAGCTCAACGGGTGTCCAATCGATCTCGCCGCTTTTGTCTTTGACGATAACGCTATCATTGTGTGTAAAGTTGAACGTATCGTATGTTGATGTAGATACCTTGTATTCAAACGTCAGATGAGTGTCTGCGGTAGCGGTCAAGGTCAGGGAGCGGGTGGCATTCGAGAAACCTTTGGGAGAGGTCAGGACGCCGCTTTTGATCGACCATTGCAGGTTGGAAGCACCGTTCTGAGCTTCTGCCGTCAAGGGCAAATCCGCAAAATAAGCGTCTAGGTCAGATTGTACGGACTGTACCGAAACAGCCGCCTTAGCGGCAGCCTTCTTTGCCGCAGGCTTCTCCGCTTTGGAGTCCGTGTCTTTCTCTGTTTCCGAAGTGTCCGGAGTCTCCTCCGGTGCGGGCGCGGAAGTGTCCGCCGTGGTGTCAGCGTCGGCGGGAGTGGTTGGCTCCACGGTGCTGGCGGTAGGTTCTTCTGTCTGCTCTGGCTCTGCGACTGCCATCGCTGGCACAGCCAACGAGAACGTCATGATAAGCGCCAACAGAAGGGAACCGATCCGTTTTGTCATAGGTTGTTCCTCCTTCTTTTTTTGAAATCTACAACTGGGGAGACCAGGTGTATGCCTAGGGGACAGGAGGACGGCATGACAAAAATACCGTCCCTCCCTGCGATTTTTGGGAGAGACGGCTGCTCGGAGTCCAGCACAAATAGACCGATTTCCTAGTCGGAGAAAATCAGTGTCCATCTGCCATTGTTTGCTCACGGAGATGCCGCCCGCTGCCATGGCTCTGCCCCGTGTAAGTCTCCTGACTCGCGCTCTGAGGGGAAATTTTCCTCCTCGCGTACACATCCTCCCTTCTCACGGAACAGGTTCCGCAATGGTGGACTTTGGTCCCTGCCGGTGACGGTCTACGTCACCGGCTTCGGTGTGTCCTTGCGCTCACAGTGCCGGTCGCGCGGGGCTTTGCACCCCATTCATTTCTAGCCGCCGCCTGACCTCTATCCCAGGTCGTTACAGCAAAACGGCTACACGGTATCGACGAGCCAACTCAAACATTCGATTGTCGCCTTCATTGTACTGGAATACCTTTGCAAAGTCAACGGCTTTCGCGGCGCAAAAGGATTTTGGGTTGACGGGCTGCCGGTGGGTAGATACAATTTAGTTATTGTTGTAAAAAGGCGAAATAGCAGAAATGGAGAAAAAGAATGCTTACCGGTGAATTGAAAAATAAAATTGACAGTCTTTGGGATGTTTTCGCGGCGGGCGGATTGGTCAACCCGTTGGATGTGATCGAGCAGATCACCTATCTCATGTTCATCCGGGATCTGGACGATTCCGATAATCGCCGTGCCAAAGAAGCGGCCATGTTGGGGCTGCCGTATCAGAGCGTGTTCACAGTGGAAGTGCAGCTTGGAGAGCGTACCATTGACGGGCAGCAGCTCAAGTGGAGCGTGTTCCACGACTTTCCGGCGGCAAAGATGTATGCTGTGATGCAGGAGTGGGTGTTCCCGTTCATCAAAGGGCTGCATGATGACAAAAACAGCGCCTATTCCAAGTACATGGGCGACGCCATCTTCAAGCTGCCGACCCCGCTGCTGCTGAGCAAGGTGGTGGATGCGCTGGACGAGATCTATCAGCTGATGAACGAGTCGCAGGCGGCGGATGTGCGAGGGGATACCTATGAATATCTGCTCTCGAAGATCAGCCAATCCGGTCTGAACGGGCAATTCCGTACCCCTCGGCACATCATCCGCATGATGGTGGAGCTCATGGACCCCAAGGCAGACGATGTGATCTGTGACCCGGCTTGCGGCACCTCCGGTTTTCTCGTCACGGCAGGCGAGTATTTGAAGGAGCACCGCAAGAAGGAAATCTTCTTTGACCGCCAAAAGAAGGATCATTATATGAACCATATGTTCTCCGGCTACGACATGGATCGTACCATGCTCCGGATCGGCGCGATGAATATGATGACCCATGGCATTGACAACCCCTTTATCGAGTATCGGGACAGCCTGTCCGATCAGAATCCGGACAAGGAGAAATACTCGCTCATCCTGGCCAATCCACCGTTTAAGGGCAGTTTGGATGCGGATACGGTCTCTGCCGACCTGTTGAAGGTGTGCAAGACGAAGAAAACGGAGCTGCTGTTCCTGGCGCTATTCCTGCGGATGCTGCGCATCGGCGGGCGCTGCGCTTGTATCGTGCCGGACGGTGTGCTGTTCGGCTCGTCCAAAGCGCATAAATCCATCCGGAAGGCGCTGGTGGAGGAGAATCGGTTGGAGGCGGTCATCTCTATGCCGTCCGGCGTCTTTAAGCCCTACGCCGGTGTGTCTACGGCGGTTTTGGTCTTTACCAAAACGGGGCACGGGGGGACGGATCAGGTGTGGTTCTATGATATGCAGGCGGACGGCCGTTCCTTGGACGATAAGCGCAGCCCGGTGCAGGAGAATGACATCCCGGATATTGTCGCCCGGTTCAAAAACCTGGAGGCGGAGCAGGCGCGGGAGCGGACGGAACAATCCTTCTTTGTGCCCAAGGAGGAGATCGTGGAAAACGGCTATGATCTGTCCATCAACCGCTACAAAAAGGTGGAGTATGTGCCGGTGGAGTATCCGCCTACGGAGGAGATTTTGGCGGAGCTTTATAAATTGAAGGAGGAGATTGATAAGGCTATGGTTGAGTTGGGGGAGATGCTGTGATGAGAGAAGTTCGGCTGGGAGATATAATTTCGATAGCGGATGTTGAACGTTGTGAGGATAATTCATATCCGACATTATCTATAACGATGAGGGATGGAATTGTTCTTCAAAGTGAGCGTTTTAAGAAAAATATTGCGTCGGTGGATAAACGAAATTATAAAGTCGTGCGGTATGGGCAGCTTGTAGTTGGTTTCCCTATTGACGAAGGAGTAATTTATGCACAAACAATTGTTGATGTAGGAATTATGAGTCCTGCATATCAGGTGTGGAATATTGATTATACTCAAGTGTTGAGCAGCTATCTCGAGTATTATTTACATGGGCCTTATGCCATGAAGTATTATACTGCGCACTTGAGAGGGACAACAGCTAGAAGGCGTAGTTTGCCGACACACATTTTTTTAGATTTGCCAGTGCGACTGCCTGATTTGGAAGAACAGGATAGAATTGTTAAAGTAATGAACTTGGCAAAGAGAAATTTTGAGCTGTATGAGCAGCAGCTTCAAAAGCTGGACGAGCTTGTTAAAGCGCGATTTGTTGAGCTGTTTGGGGATATTGATGAAAATGTGCCATTGTCATATTATATTATGGGGTTGAACGCAGGGAAAAGTCTTGCCGGTGAAGACCCCTGTCCTAATAAGGTGCTCAAAACAAGTGCGGTAACTTATGACAACTTTGACAGAAAACAAGTAAAGAATCTACCGCTTGGTTATAAACCTTTAGAGGAGCATCGTGTAAGAAAGGGAGATGTAATAATTAGCCGGATGAATACGATTGAACTAGTTGGAGCAGCAGCTTATGTGTGGGATGTGTCTATGAATACCTATCTTCCAGACCGGTTGTGGAGAGCAGAAGTAAAAGGTAATGCATGTCCTATATTTGTGTGGCAACTTCTGATTCAAAGTAGTACGAAAGAAAGTATTCGGCGCATTGCATCGGGAACAAGTGGTAGTATGAAAAATATCTCTAAAGCTGGGTTACTTGGCATACAAGTCAAAAAGGTTGACCAGACGATACAGAAGCAATTTTCTGCATTTGTAGAACAGGTCTACAAAACAAAATTGACAATCCAGAAAAGTCTGGATAAAATGGAAGTATTACAAAAAGCACTGATGCAGAAGTATTTTGGATGAAGCCGCGAGGTATATCAATTGATTAAGCAAGGTAAAGATAAATTTTATGATGGTTTTTTGAAAGAACCAACAAAAGATAATTTCCGTGATTTTTTAAGAGAAAATTGCGGTGAAATGGATGAAGTAGACTTTAAAGCAAATTGGGTTGAAAAAGGGCATTTAGCAAAGACAATTCTCGCTATGGCAAATTCAAGAGGGGGAGTTATTGTCGTTGGAGTGCGTGAAGAACCTGATGGAAGAGTCACACCAGTTGGCTTAGAAGCGTTTAAAGATAAGGCTGAGATAAATAACGAAATTTCAAAGTACATTCCTGCTGGACTTGATTATGAAATATATAATTATAGCTACGAGAGTTCAGAATATGAGGCTGTGAAAGGAAAGAAATTTCAGCTTTTGATGGTACATGATACGCCGGAGAGACTTCCATTTATTTCACAAAATCAAACTACAGATCTGGATAAGGATGTTACTTATGTTCGGCGCGGCACAAAATGTGAAAAAGCAACTGCGGATGAGCTAGAGCAAATCATCAATATTAGAGTTGATACTATTTTTAAAGAAACTTCAGATTTGACCTTAGACGAGCATTTAGCGCAACTGAAAAAATTATATGGAGAATTGCCACGAAAAATTAAAGTTCTAATTCGAAAAGGAAGTCCGACCGGTTATGCAGTGATGGTATCGAGACTGAAAGAGTCGATGGCATCAATTTTGGGAACGGCGGATGAATATGATGAGATAGATAATCCAGATTATCCTGATGAAAGTTATGAGAAATTCGTTCTACGGATGATTAGAATGAAAAAGTTAAAAATTGAGAAAGTACTTGATTTAAAGTAACACTGGAGGGAGATTCATGACCAACTTTGACCGCTTCACCACCGACGCGCAGTTCTCTGTGTTTGCGCCGGTGGCGGTATCTGCTGAGAAGATCCTGCCCATTGACGTCTCCGCCTGTGTGCTGAATTGCCGGCGGGCGATGGAGTTTGCGGTCAAGTGGATGTACTCTGTGGACGATGCGCTGGTCATGCCCTATCAGGATCATTTGGTCAACCTGGTCAACAACGATGCGTTTCGGGACATTGTGGAGCTCGACCTCTGGCGGCGTTTGGATTTTATTCGGAAGCTGGGCAATGTGGCGGCGCACAGTGGGAAGAAGATCACGGAGGAACAGGCGGAGCTGTGCTTGGAAAACCTCTATATTTTTCTCGATTTTATCGCGTACTGCTATGGCGAAACGTATACGGCAGGCACCTTCGACCGCTCCCTTCTGACCCAACAGGAGGCCCCTCCGGCGGTGGTTTCCACAGAGGAAAAACTGGATCTGGCGAAGCTGATGGCGGAGAACGCCGCGCTGAAAGAGGAGCTGACCGCCCGGCGCGCGGAACAGCAGCAGACCTATGTGCCGAAACCGCTGGATCTGTCCGAATACAAGACTCGCAAAATCTATATCGACACCATGCTCACCGACGCAGGTTGGGTGGAGGGCAAGGACTGGCGCAACGAAGTGCCGCTGTCCGGGATGCCCAACAAGTCTCAGGATGGGTATGCGGATTATGTGCTCTATGGGGACGATGGCCGCCCGTTGGCGGTGATCGAGGCGAAGAATATCTGTGTGGATGTGAGCCGAGGCCGGCAACAGGCGAAGCTCTATGCGGATTTGTTGGAGAAGCAGTATCATCGCCGTCCGGTCATCTTCCTGACCAACGGCTTTGAGACCCATATCATCGACAACCTCTATCCGGAACGCAAGTGTGCCGCCATCTACTCCAAGCGGGATTTGGAAAAGCTGTTCAACCTCCAGACCATGCGGACGAGCCTGAAGAACATCCTGGTGGATCGGGCGATCGCCGGTCGCTATTATCAGGAGGGCGCCGTACGCGCTGCCTGCGACGCCTTTACCCGCAACCGCCGCAAGGCGCTGCTGGTCATGGCCACCGGGTCGGGGAAGACGAGGACGGTCATCGCCCTGTGCGACGTGCTGCTCCAGCACGGGTGGGTGAAAAACATCCTGTTTTTGGCCGACCGGAACAGCTTGGTGACCCAGGCAAAGCGCAGCTTTGTGAATTTGCTGCCCGACCTCTCCGTGACAAACCTCTGCGAGGAAAAGGACAACTACAACGCCCACTGTGTGTTTTCCACCTATCAGACCATGTACAATGTCATTGACGCTGCGCAGGATGGGGATGGGAAGCTGTTCACCTGCGGGCACTTTGACCTGGTGATCTGCGACGAGGCACACCGGTCGGTGTACAACAAATACCGGGATATTTTCAACTATTTCGATGCGCCGCTGGTCGGTCTGACTGCTACGCCCAAGGATGAGATCGACAAGAACACCTATGAGATTTTCCAACTGGAAGACGGGGTGCCTACATACGGCTACGAGCTGGCACAGGCGGTCAAGGACGGCTACCTGGTGGACTTTCTGTCGGTGGAAACAAAACTGAAGTTTATGGAGCAGGGGATCGTCTATGATGAGCTTTCCGATGCGGACAAACAGGCTTATGAAGACACCTTTGGGGATGAGAACGGGGAGCTGCCGGAAAGCATCTCTTCTTCGGCGCTGAATGAGTGGATTTTTAACGAGGATACCATCCGGCAGGTGCTGGATATTCTGATGACCAAGGGGCTTACCATCGACTATGGCAGCAAGCTGGGCAAGACCATCCTCTTTGCGAAGAATCACACCCATGCGGAAAAAATACTTAGTGTTTTTAACAAGGAATATCCGCACCTGCCCGGCTTTGCCAAGGTCATTGACAACTACATGACCTATGCGCAGAGCGCCATCGACGAGTTTTCTGACCCGAAGAAGCTGCCGCAGATCGCCATTTCGGTGGATATGCTGGACACCGGCATTGATGTGCCGGAGGTGCTGAATCTGGTGTTTTTCAAGAAGGTCATGAGCAAGGCGAAGTTCTGGCAGATGATCGGTCGGGGCACCCGCCTGTGTCCGGGGCTGCTGGACGGGCAGGACAAGGAGCGGTTCTATATTTTCGATTTCTGCGGGAATTTTGAATTCTTCCGCATGAGCAAAGGGAAGGCTGCGGCCAATCAAATCCCGCTGCAAGGGGCGCTGTTCCACTTAAAAGCACAGATCGCGTACAAATTACAGGATATGTCCTATCAGACAGAGGCGTTGATGGCGTTCCGCAAGGTGCTTGTGGATGACATGGTGCGCAAGGTGCGGGAGCTGAACAAGGACAACTTTGCCGTGCGGCAGCATTTGCGAGAGGTAGAGCGGTACGCGGAGCCGGAGCGCTACACGGCGCTGACCTATGAGGACACGCTGCGCATAGGGCAGGAGCTGGCGCCGCTCATCACGCCGGAGGAGGATGATGCCAAGGCGCTGCGCTTTGATGCGCTGATATATGGCATGGAACTGGCGTATCTGGCGGGCAAAACGTATGGCAAGGCGAGAAGTGACTTGCTGAAAAAGGTCTCTGGAATGGCATCGGTGGCCAATATCCCGGAGATTATGGCGCAGTCTCAACTGATCGAAGGGATTTTGCACACGGATTATGTGGAGCGGGCGGGCATTGACGAATTGGAACACATCCGTAAAAGCCTGCGCGACTTGGTGAAGTATATTCCCGCCAGCAAAGCCCGCTATGACACCGATTTTCAAGATGAAATCCTTTCCATCGACTGGAACGAATCCGAGCTGGAAAATGACGACCTCAAGAACTACAAGGCAAAGGCGGAATTTTATGTGCGGCAGCACATGGATAACGCGGTGATCGCAAAGCTCAAGGGAAATCAGCCCCTCACCGGCGAAGATGTGAAGGCGTTGGAGGAGATCCTCTGGAAGGAAGTCGGCACGCAGCAGGATTACGAGGCGGAGTATGGACAGAAACCACTGGGGGAATTTGTCCGTGAAATCGTAGGGCTGGATATGAACGCAGCCAAAGAGGCGTTTGCGCAGTATCTGAATGACGCCAGTTTGGACAGCAGGCAGATTTATTTCGTCAATCAGATCGTGGAGTACATCGTCCAAAACGGGATGATGAAGGATTTGTCCGTCCTACAGGAGGCGCCGTTCACCGACTACGGCAGCATTGTGGAGATTTTTACGGACCTGTCCGTGTGGGCAGGCATCCGGCAGGTCATTGAGCGGGTCAATGCCAATGCTGCGGCATAGCGGCGTGCAAATAATCCAATTAAAAAAAGCACCCATCCAAGGGGGCAGATTTCATTCTGTACACCATGGATGGGTGCTTTTTTATTTTGATGTATGTTCTAAAAAGTCGTGATTTTGATGTGGGCTGACAAGCGGATTATTTGTCCGTTACACCTGCT
The DNA here is from genome assembly GCA_934597165.1 of uncultured Oscillospiraceae bacterium. Lineage (GTDB taxonomy): Bacteria > Bacillota > Clostridia > Oscillospirales > Oscillospiraceae > Onthomonas. The sequence goes on along the minus strand of CAKTQP010000001.1, from coordinate 112,640 downwards.
GCAAGCTGCGCCTGCTGTTCCTCCCAGGCAGCCAGGCGGGGCTGCTCTTTGGCCTGGAGGAAGCGGATGAGCTCCCAACCCAACTTGGGCAGGTAGCGACCCTTTTTGAAGAAGAAGCCCAGGTCGAAGATGAGGGGTTCCTCCAAGCTGCGCATCACCAAGCCCTCGCAGCCGGCGATGCTGCATCCGGCGGCTTCGCTGATGATGCCTACGTAATTGCAGGAGCGGACGAGGCTGGACATACAGAGGATCTGGGTGTAGTTGAGCACCACGTCCATGGGGAGATTGCGGCGTGCAAAGACCTCGTCCATGAGCTGCTTGACCTTGGACTGGGAGTCCATCATCACCAGCTTTTCCTTGGACAACAGCGAAAACGGGATGCGTTCCAGCTTGGCCAGAGGGTGTTCCGGGTTCAGAACGACGCGGATCTCCGCTTTGCTGGTGGGGATGGCCTCGATGCCGTAGGAGGCAAAGTCGTCCGGGAAGGCGTTGTAGGCCAAGTCCAGCTGTTCGTTTTGGATCAGCTCCAGGTGCTTCCACATGGAGCCTTCCTCCAGTTGGATCTTCGCTTTCGGGTGCTCCATCAGGAAGTCAGAGAAGACGGGAGGCGCGGTGGTGGCCATGAAGGAGTAGGACATCCCCAGGCGCAGATGCTGATCTGCCGAATCCGAGAGATCCCGCATGGCGCTTTCCGCCTCCTGGCAGAGGCTCAAGATCTTGCGCACCCAGAGGATGAACTGTTCCCCCTCGTAGGTGAAGATGACGTTCTTGGGACTGCGCTCGATGAGCTTGACGCCCAGGTCAGATTCCAGGGTGTTGATGGCGGCGGAAATGGTTGGCTGAGAGACAAAAAGGGAATCTCCTGCCTGTGTGAAGTTCTTGTATTGATAGACAGCGTTGAAGTACAAAAGATGTTTGAAATTGAACATATGGTCCCCTCCAGTCTGCAAAGAAGTATAGTTTATCATAGCCGCTTTCCCGTCAGAAAACAAGACTGTTCTTTCTAACAAAAATGGGGGAGATGCCCAATGTATTGCCATGTGTGACAAAAAAATAACGATGCGAGGATAGGTTTTTATGATTCCTGCATTATTTTTTGATATTTTACAATTCGAAAGCCCCATATTACAATACGGCTGAAAGCGGTCGACCGAGCTTACATGGAAAAACGAGAGAACAATGAAGTTTTCTTCCGAACTATTTCGGAGGACAAAATAGGAGAAAGGATGTAAAGAAAGATGACAATCATACTCAGTGTAATCGGCATTCTCTTAGCATTCGGTGTGCTGATTTTTGCGGCATACAAGAAGATCAGTATGTTCCTGGCAGCTGTTCTGGCTGCGGCCATCGTGGCGCTGTTCGGCGGTCTGGATGTGGCGGCATCTCTGGTTGGCGCAGAGGGGCCGTTCCTCATCGGCATGAAAAACTTCGTCGGCAGCTGGCTGGTGATCTTCGCCATGGGCGCGCTGCTGGGCGCACTGTACGATAAGAGCGGCGCTACCTGGCGTATCAGCAGCACCCTCATCAACAAGGCGGGCACCCAGTGGACCCTGCTGATCTACGTCCTGGTGGGCGGCCTGCTGGTCTACGGCGGCATTCAGGTCACGGTCATGATCTTCGTGCTGCTGCCCTTCGCTAAGATCCTGTTCCCCAAGGCAGGCATCCCCTGGTTCCTGTTCCCCGGCATCACCGGTCTGGCCATCGCCACCTTTGCCATGGGTCAGATGCCCGGCAGCCTGCAGATGCAGAACATCATCCCCTCCCAGATCCTGGGCACCTCCCTCACCGCAGCTCCCGTAGAAGGCACCCTGGCCACCCTGTTCATGGTCATCGTCGGCGTCGGCTACCTGTATTGGCAGTGCAAGCGCTATCACAGCGACCCTGCCGCAGCCATTGAAAACTATGAAGTGCAGGGCGGTATCCTGGACGAGAAGGAACTGGAAGGCCGTGCCCCCAGCTTCCTCATCTCCCTCATCCCCATGGTGGTGACTTTTGTCCTCATCAACGGCTTTGACGTGGAGCTGCTCTACGGTCTGGGCGCAGGCTGCGTCCTCTCCGTCCTGATGTTCTGGAAGTCCCTGAACGGCATTCACGGCATCAGCGACATCCTCACCGAGGGCTTCAACAACGGCATCTTCCCCTGTATCATCATCGCAGCTGTGGTAGGCGTGGGCAAAGTGGTCTCCTCCACCGAGGTCTTCAACCTCATCCAGGAAAACATCATCAACCTGCCCCTGCCCGGTCTGCTCAAGGTGGCGGCTATCACCACCATCATCGCTGGCATCACCGGTTCCGCTTCCGGCGGTCTGACCATCGCCCTGGAGCTGTTTGGCGACACCTTCGTGTCCTGGGGTTACACGCCGGAGATCATCCACCGCGTGGCCTCCATCGCCTGCGGCGGTCTGGACACCCTGCCCTGGAATGGCACCGTGGTCATGCTCTTTGCCCTGTCCGGTGTCTCCTACAAGAAGGGCTACCTGCACGTGGCAGTGGAGACAGTCATCCTGCCCCTGCTGTCCCTGATCCCCGTCTTCCTCTACTATTCCCTGACCCACTGAGAACCATTGAAGAAAGGTCGTGTTGTGAATTATGGCAACCTATGACAAGGAATTCCTGCTGTCACTGTACCGGAATATGGTCCGCATCCGTGCTTTTGAAGAGCACGCAGCCGACTGTTTTACCAAAGGGATGCTGGCAGGTAACATTCACCTGAGTATCGGCCAAGAGGCAGCCGAAGCGGGCGCTTTTGCGGCCATCGAACCCAAAGATTACTTCACCTCCACCCACCGGGGTCATGGTCACGCCATCGCCCGTGGTGCGGATCCCAAGCTGGCCATGGCAGAGCTGTTCGGCAAGGTCACTGGCTACTGCAAGGGCAAGGGCGGTTCCATGCACATTGCAGATATGCAGAAGATGAACCACCTGGGTGCCAACGGCATCGTCGGTGCCGGTCAGCCCATCTCCGCCGGCAGCGCCCTGGCTTCCAAGATCATGGGGGACGACTCCGTCACCGTCGGCTGCTTCGGCGACGGCGCTACCAACGAAGGCTCCTTCCACGAGGCGCTGAACATGGCAGCTGCCTGGCATCTGCCCATGGTCTGGTTCATTGAGAACAACTGCTACGGCGTCTCCACCGAGATCCACCGGGTCACCAACACCCCCGACCTGGCTTCCCGTGCTGCCGCTTACGGTGTCGCTTACTCCGTGGTGGACGGGACGGACGCAACTGCCGTCTATGAGGCCATGAAGGAAGCCATGGAGCACGCTCGTTCCGGTCAGGGTCCCTATCTGGTAGAGGCAAAGGTCTACCGCTATCAGGGCCATTACTGCGGCGACCCTGCGGTGTATCGTCCCAAGGAGTACATGGAAGAAGCCCTGAAGAAGGACGGCATCATGAAGCTGGGTCAGCGTCTGCTGGATGCTGGCGTCACCCAGGAAGAGCTGGACGCCATCAAGGCGGAAGCAGAGGCGGAGATGGACGAGGCAGTCAAGTTTGCCGACGAGTCCCCCTATCCCGACCCTGCCAGCGTGCTGGATGATATGTATGTGACTGATAACGAAAGGTGTGTGGCAAGATGAGCAAGAAAATCACCGTCAGCAAGGCCATCGGCGAAGCCCTGCACGAGGAAATGCTCCGAGATGACAAGATGTTCATCATGGGCGAGGACATGGCTGTGATGGGCAATGTGTTCGCCATTACCAAGGGCTTTTTGGAAGAGTTCGGCCCCAACCGCGTCATCGACACCCCTATTTCTGAAGAGGGCTTTGTGGGGATGGCAGTGGGCGCTGCCATGCGCGGGATGCACCCTGTGGTGGAGCTGATGTACGACGATTTCGCCACCGAATGCGCCGACCCCCTGTTCAATCAGGCGGCTAAGATGCGTTACATGACCGGCGGACAGTGCAGCGTCCCCATGGTGCTCCGTGCGCCCATGGGCTCCGGCCGCCGCAATGCAGGTCAGCACTCGCAGTCCCTGGAGAACTTCTTCTGCCACTTCCCCGGCCTGAAGGTGGTCGCACCCTGCTCCGCTGAGGACGCTAAGGGTCTGCTGAAGACCGCCATCCGCGATGAAGACCCCGTCGTGTTCCTGGAACACAAGCTGCTCTACGCCCACAAGGAAGAGATCCCCGAAGGCGAGTACACCATTCCCCTGGGCAAGGCTTCGGTCAAGCGGGAAGGCAAGGACCTGACCATCATCACCTGGTCCCGTGAGGTCAATTTCTCCCTGGAAGCGGCAGAGACCCTGGCGCAGGAAGGCATTGACGTGGAAGTGCTGGATCTGAGAACCCTGGTCCCCCTGGATTGGGAAGCCATCAAGGCATCCGTCTCCAAGACCCATCGCGCCATCATCGTCTCCGAAGAGGTCAAGCGTGGCAGCTATGCCGGTGAGATCTCCGCACAGATCGCCGAAGGGCTGCTGGACGAGCTGGATGCACCGGTGGAACGGGTGTGTGGTTTGAACATCGTCTCTCCCTTCAGCCCGGTGTTGGAGGATCAGAACTTCCCCCATCCGGCCGATATCGTCGCCGCGGTCAAGCGCGTGCTCAACAAGTAAGGAGGGGAGCATATGGCTTTTGAAATTCTCATGCCCCAGCTGGGGTTGACTATGGAAGAGGGCACCGTCACCCAGTGGCTCAAGCAGGAGGGCGACCCGGTCAAGGCCGGTGAGGCGGTCCTGGAGATCACCACCGACAAGCTCACCAATGAGGTCACCAGCGAACACGACGGCGTGCTCCTGAAAATTGTAGCACAGGAAGGGGAGGACATCCCCGTCAAGGGTCTGCTGGGCTATATCGGCCAGGCAGGCGAACAGGTGGGCGACGCTGCCGCACCTGCTCCCGCCGCAGCACCTGCACCGGCACCTGCTGCGCCCGCCACGCCTGCGGCTGCACCGGCTGCCGCTCCCTCCGGCGTGCGCATCCGCATCTCCCCCTATGCCCGGAAGCTGGCCGCCGGTATGGGCGTTGACTACTCCCACCTCACTGGCTCCGGCCCCTCCGGCCGTATCGTGGCCAAGGACATCCTTGCCGCTGCTGAGGCACAGAAGGCAGCACCTGCTGCCCCCGCAGCCGCACCTGCCGCACCCGCGCCCAAGAAGGGCGGTCTGGAGCTGATGGACGGCGATACCGTCGTCAAGCTCAGCGGTATGCGCAAGGTCGTCGCTGAGCGGATGCTCCAGTCCCATACCGAGATCCCGCCTGTCACCCAGAACACCAAGGTGGACGTGACGGCACTGATGCAGTTCCGCAAGTCCCTGGCAGAGACGGCAGGCAAGAAGTTCTCCGTCAACGATCTCATCCTCAAGGCCACCGCCAAGGTGCTCCGGCAGCATCCGGAGATTCTGGTCAGCTACGACAACGGCCAGATCATCCAGCGTGCTCACGTAAACCTGGGTATGGCCGTGGCACTGGACGCCGGACTGATTGTCCCTGTCATCCGGGATGCGGACAAGATGGGTCTGGAAGAGCTTGCCGCCAAGGCCAAGGATCTGGCCACCCGCGCCAAGGACAACCAGCTCACCACCGACGAGTACAAGGGTTCCACCTTCTCCGTCAGCAATCTGGGGATGTTCGGCATCGAGACCTTCACCCCCATCGTCAACCAGCCGGACGCCGGTATCCTGGGCGTGTGCGCCATTCAGGACGAGCTGGTCATGGACGACGAGGGCAACATCAGCAAGCATCAGGTCATGCGCCTGTCCTTCACCTATGACCACCGGCTCATCGATGGTGCGGTCGCGGCGAAGTTCATCATGGATCTGCGGGATCTGCTGCAAAGCCCCATGAACATTCTTCTCTGAGGGGAGCGAATTATGGCTTTTGAAATTACCATGCCCCAGCTGGGGCTGACCATGGAAGAGGGCACCGTCTCCAAGTGGCTGAAAAAGGAGGGCGACGCCGTGAAGGCTGGCGACGCACTCCTGGAGATCACCACCGACAAGCTCACCAATGAAGTGGTGAGCGAGCATGACGGCATCCTCTTGAAGATCGTCGCACAGGAAGACGAGGACATTCCTGTAAAGGGTCTGCTGGGCTACATCGGCCAGGCAGGCGAACAGGTGGGCGGCGCGCCGGCCGCTCCCGCTCCCTCCACTCCGGCCGCTGCGCCCGCCATGCCTACCGGCGAAAAGCGCGTGCTGGTGGTGGGCGGCGGCCCTGGCGGCTACGTGGCTGCCATCCGTCTGGCGCAGCTGGGCGCGAAGGTCACCGTCATCGAGCGGCAGCACCTGGGCGGCACCTGCCTGAACGTGGGCTGCATCCCCACCAAGTGCCTCCTGCACAGTGCGGAGCTGATGGAAGACCTGAAAAAGCAGGGCAAGGAGATCGGCGTGGAAGCGGACAATGTGCGCGTCAACTTCCCCCAAGTCATCGCCCACAAGAACGCCATCTCCAAGCAGCTCACCGGCGGCATCGCAGGGCTGTTCAAGGCGAACAAGATCGCAAAGATCGACGGCGAAGCCAAGTTTGTGGCGCCGGGCAAGCTGTCTGTGAAGAAGGCAGACGGCACCAGTGAAGAGATGACCGCCGACGCCATCATCCTGGCCACCGGCTCTGTTAACACTCAGCCCCCTATCCCCGGTCTGAAGGAAAATCCCAACTGCATCGACTCCACCGGTGCGCTGAGCCTGGAACAGCTCCCCAAGAGCATGGTCGTCATCGGCGCTGGGGTCATCGGTCTGGAGCTGGCGTGTGCGTACGCCGCCTTTGGCACCAAGATCGCGGTGGTGGAAGCACTGGATCATGTGTTGCCCATGCTGGATGGTGACCTGACCAAGATTGGCGTGGCTCATATGCAGAAGATGGGCATGGAATTCCACCTGGAATGCCCGGTTCAGAGCATCGAGTCTGCTCCCAGTGGTGCGAAAGTAGTCTGCAAGAACAAAGCGGGCGAAACTGTCAGCTTTGAGGCGGAAAAGGTGCTGGTGGCCATCGGCCGCCGTGCCAACACCGACGCACTGGATCTGGCGGCAGGCAAGCTGGACAACGACCGCGGCCGCATCCTCGTCAACGACAAGATGGAGACCAGCGTCCCCGGCGTCTATGCCATCGGCGACTGCGTGTTCGGTCACGCACAGCTGGCACACACCGCGTCCGCTATGGGCGAGGTGGCTGCAGAGAACATTATGGGTATCCCCGCTGTCTACGACGAGCGCACCAACCCCACCTGCGTCTACATCGAGCCGGAAGCGGCCTCTGTGGGTCTCACAGAGGAGCAGGCCAAGGCCGCCGGTATCGACTACATTGTGGGCAAGTTCCCCCTCAGCGCCAACGGCAAATCCCTCATCCTCAACGGTGGGGAAGGGCTGGTGAAGGTGCTGGCTGGGAAGGAATACGGCGAGATTCTGGGTATGCACATTATCGGCCCCCGTGCCACCGACCTGATCGCAGAAGGTGCCCTGGCCATCGCTGGGGAGATGACCCTGGACGAGATCATCGCCACCATCCATTCCCATCCCACGGTGACAGAATCCATCCGGGAATGTGCGTTGGACGCCATGGGGCGTGCCATCCACGTTCCGCCGCGCAAAAAGAAAAAATAAGCTGATAGGAAGGAAATGATTCATATGAAGACCATCGGTTATCTGGGCTTGGGTATCATGGGCTACGGCATGACCTCCAACCTCATCGACAAGAGCGGCACCACCGTCTACGGCTTTGACCCCGTCCCCGCCCTGAGGGAACGCTTTGAACAGCGTGGTGGCAAGGCAGTCGGCGACGCCGAAGCGCTGTATCGCACTTGTGACATCATCTTTATGTGCCTTCCCACCAACGCCATCGTGAAGGCTACCATCACCGACATCATGAACATCGCCCGTCCCGGCACCATCATCGTGGACATGGGCTCCACTTCCCCCTATGTCATTCAGGAGCTCCATGCCACTGCCATGGAAAAGGGGTTCCACCTGCTGGACTCCCCGGTCAGCGGCGGCGAGACTGGCGCCAACGGCGGCAGCCTGGTCATCATGTCCGGTGGTGAACAGGAGGTCTTTGAAGAGGTCAAGCCCTATCTGCTGATGATGGGCAAGAGCGCCACCTATATGGGCCCCTCCGGCTGTGGCTCCACCGCCAAGATCGCCAACAACATGATGGTGGGCATCCACCTGCTGGCCATGGACGAGGCGTATGCCTTTGCCACCAAGGCGGGGCTGGATCCCAAGACCCTCTTTGACGCCATCCGCGGCGGCTTTGCACAGAGCGCCGTCATGGATCTGAAGGTGCCCAAGATCCTCAGCCGGGACTTCAGCGCCAGCGCCCGCATCGCTGTCCATCTGAAGGACGTGAACAACGCCATGGAACTGGCCGAGCATCTGGGTGTGGAGATCCCCATGACCAAGATGGTCAAGGAACAGATGGACTGGATGGACGCCCACGGCATGATTAACGAAGACCAGTGCGCCCTGGTGAAGTATTACGAGGACGCCATGGACGTAGAAGTCAAATAAAACGTTGCCCGCCCCTCGTTTCAGGAGGGAAATCCACGAAAGGAGGAAGATCCATGGCACTTTCCGTCACCGCCAGCGTCAACGCCGGCATTTCCCTGCACTGGGGGGAACACCGGGTCTGGTGCGATGCGCTGCATGACACCCAAGTGCCGGGACTTTCCACCGTGACGCCGGAGCGCTTCCAACACCTGCTCTCCCACCCGGCCTTTCAGGATCCAGAGCTGCTGTTTTTTACCCATTGCCACCCGGATCATTACTCCAAATCACAAACCCGACTGGTACAGCAGCGCTGGCCTGGCGCGTTCTTGGCTCTGCCGGAACGACAGGAGCCGGTTCAGATCCAGCTGCAGGGGGAGCAATTCCACCTGCGGCTGGGGGAGGACCTCTCCATTCGGTTCCGCCGCCTGCCCCACGAGGGGAAGCAGTATGCTGCGGTGCCTCACTACGGCGCACTGTTGGAGCGAGAAGGCTTCCGGGTCCTCCTGGCTGGCGACTGCGCCATCGGTGCGCCGGAGCTGGCGGATTTTGCGGCGGGCACTGCCGTCGATCTGGCGGTGCTGCCCTTCCCTTGGGTCACACTCCCCAAGGGAAGGGCCTTCGTGGAGAAGGTCATCCGCCCCAGGCGTCTGCTCGTCCACCATCTGCCCTTGCCGGAGGACGATTTGTATGGTTATCGCCCGGCCACAGAGGCGGCGCTGAGCAAGGTACAGGTGCCTGAGGTGCGGTTGATGGACCGCGCATTTCAAGAGATCGTCGTGGATTGAGTGTCACCGCTGGAACAGCTTTCACAAAAGGAGGAACCCGCAATGTCTGCAAGCAAGCCGACCCTATATCTGGAGACCCACAGCACGAACCCGGCCTATAACCTGGCCTTTGAGGAGACCGTGTTGCGGGAACGGCAGGATCGTCCCTACCTGCTGCTCTGGCAGAACGACAACACCATCGTGGTGGGACAGAACCAGAACACCGCCGCGGAGATCGACCCTGATTTTGTGGCGGAACATCACATTCACGTCGTCCGGCGCACCACCGGCGGCGGCGCGGTGTACCACGATCTGGGGAACTTGAACTACTCCTTTATCACCGATGTGGAGAACGCCGCTGACATGAGCTATCAGCAGTTCACCCGTCCGGTGGTGGAGGCGCTCCAGGGATTGGGATTGAATGCGGAGGCATCTGGCCGGAACGACATCCTGGTAGAAGGCCGCAAGGTCTCCGGCACGGCACAGCGCCTGTTGGGCAAGCGGATGCTCTTCCACGGGACGTTGCTGTTCGACTCCGACCCCAGCATGATCGCCGGGGCGCTGCGGGCAGACCCGGTGAAGTTCCAGTCCAAGAGCACGCAGTCTGTCCGGTCGCGGGTGGGCAACATCCGCGCCTTCCTGAAGGAGGATATGGAGCTGCCGGCCTTTTGGCAGTACCTGAAAAAGGCCTTCGGCGGCGAAGGCTTGGAGACAGGCAGCTTGACGGCAGAGGAATTGGCGCAGGTGCAGGCGCTGAAGGAGCGCAAATATGACACCTGGGACTGGACCTATGGCCGTTCTCCCCGCTTCACCTTCACCAACAAGCACAAGTGGCCTGGCGGTATCCTGGAAGTGGGGCTGCAAGTGACCAATGGCACCATTGCGGATGCCCGATTTTATGGGGACTTCCTGTCCCTGACCTCTTTGGATGAGGTGGTGAACGCTTTGCGGGGTGCGCCCTATCGTCAGGACGAATTGAAGCAGCGTCTCGCGGCGCTTCCGCTAGAGCGGTATTTCGGTACCATCACCTTGCCGGAGATTTTGGACACGTTGTTTGCGTAAAACGGACGGAAATCATATCAGTACAGCAAAAACACCCATTCATGATGAAAGTGTCATGAATGGGTGTTTTTTGTTGGATCATCTGTGGAAATTGGTGAAGATGGGCGCCTCCTTTGCCGGCAGTCCGAACTGCTCTCGCCCCAGCTGGAAGCTCTTCATCATGAACGCCATGTTCCGTCCCAGGGTGCGCATGGTCTGCAAGCCCTCGGCGTCCTGGGCCACTTCCTCGGCGCAGCCGCCGTACACCATGTTCCAGTACTGGCTGGAGACCACCGGCATGCCGGTCATGGTGAAGTACTTGTTCAGCACGTCAAAGGTGGCCGTGTTCCCGCCCCGGCGGCAGGTGACTACCGCGGCTCCCACCTTCATGGTCTTGTCCACGGCGAGGGTGCTGAAGAACAGGCGATCCATGAAGGCGATGGCACCGCCGGCGGGGGAGGAGAAGTAGACCGGTGCGCCGATGACAAAGGCGTCCGCCTCCGCCAGCTTGGGCGCGACTTCATTGACCACGTCGTCAAAGACGCACTTGCCCGTCTCTGCACACTTCCGGCAGGCGGTGCAGCCGCGGATGTCCTTGTGCCCCACGTGAATGAGTTCCACGTCGATGCCCTCCGATTCCAGGGTTCGTTTCAGCTCGGTCAGTGCGGTGTACGTGCAGCCTTTGGCGTGGGGGCTGCCGTTGATGAGTAATGCTTTCATGAAATCACTCCTTTGGTGAAATGGTTACGACAGACGCAGTCCGTTCACCCAGGACTGCACTTCAGAGGTGGAAGCGCCAGAGGAAAAGCGCTGTCCTTCCTGCCAGGTGCCAGTGCCGGCCAAGTCTGCCAGCAGGGTGCCGCTGTCGCCCATGCCGGAGGAGGCAGAAGTGGCGAAGGGGATGACGGTCTTGCCGGTGAAGTCGTTGGCTTTGACAAAGCTGTTCACCGGCCACGCGGCGATCTGCCACCAGATGGGGTAGCCCAGGAACACGGTGTCATAGGTGTCCCAATCCGCCACTTCCGTGGTGGTCAGCGGCACATCTCGCAGGGATTCGTCCTCGTGCTCCTGGTTCACTCGGCTGTCCGATTGGGTCCAGTCCAGGTCGTCCTCGGTGTAGACCTCGGTGGGCACCAGCTCAAAGAGCGTCCCGTCGGTGGCAGCGGCGATGTCTTTGGCTACACGCTGGGTGTTGCCGGAGGCGGAGTAGTAGACTACCAGCGTTTTGCCAGTCTTGGGCTGGGCTTCCGACTGGGATGCCGCGGGGGAGGCGGTGGGAGTGGGCTGGTTGCTGCTGCCGCAGGCGGCGAGGCTCAGGGTAAGGGTGGCGCTGAGCAGGAGTGCGGTCCATTTTTTCATGATTACAACCTCCGTTCTGCTTGTGAATTACTTACATTCAGTCAAAATCTCATAAATCTCATCGTGGGTCAGCTTCTTACAGCACCCTGCGGTGAGGACGGTGGAGTCCGCCACGGCACGCAGGTCGGTGTCGGCAGGAATGCCCAGCTCGGCGAAGGTGGTGGGCAGGCCGATCTCTTTGATGAAGTCCGCCAGCGCTTCCACACCGGCCAGAGCGGTGGCTTCCTGGCTCTCCTTGGGGGCGATGCCCCACACGTTCTGGGCAAAGCGGGCGAAGCGGGCTGCGCCGGACTGGTAGATGTGGCGATAGAGCACCGGGTGGATGACCGCCAGGCCGGCACCGTGGTTGCAGTTGGTGTAGGCGCCCAGCTGGTGCTCGATCATGTGACCCTGGAAGTCGGTGACCTTGCCAATCTTCAGCACGCTGTTCTCTGCCATAGCGGAAGCCCAAGCCAGCTCGCTGCGGGCGTTGTAATCGTCGTGGTCGGCCAGCAGAGTCCGGGTGTTGCGGATGACGCTGCGCATGACGGCTTCCCCCAAGTCATCGGACAGGTTGTTCTCGTCCGGCTTGCCGAAATAGGTCTCCATGGCGTGGCTCAGGGTGTCGAAGGCGCCGGAGATGACCTGGGGGAAGGGGACGGAGAGGGAGTAGCTGGGATCCAGGAAGGCGAAGTCCGCCTGCGCGCCCCAGAGGGCACCTTTGATCTTTTTCTCCTCGTGGGTGATGACCGCCCCGTTGTTCATCTCCGAGCCGGTGCCGAAGACGGTGACGATGGTGCCCAGGGGGATGAACTGGGTGGGGAGGGTGTGCTTGACGGTCTGCATCTCCCAGATGTCCTCGTCCAGGTGTGCCTGGGCGGAGATGATCTTACAGCAGTCGGACACAGAGCCGCCGCCTACGGCCAGGATCAGGTCAACCTGGTGTTCGCGAGCGAGCTTTGCACCCTCCTGCACCTTGGCGTAGGTGGGGTTGGGCATGATACCAGAGCATTCGATGACCTGCTTGCCCTTTGCCTTTAGGATGCCCATGACTTCATCATAGACTCCGTTGCGTTTGATGGAGCCGCCGCCGTAGGCCAGCATCACCGTATTGCCATAGTGCTCCAGCAGGCTGCCCAGATATTCGCTGACGCCGCCCTTGCCGAAATAGACCTTGGTCTTGTTTTCAAAGATAAAGTTGTTCATCATCGTCCATCCTTTCTCAAATAAAGGCTTTTCGTTCTGGTTCTATTATAAGGAAAGCGAGACTTGGGGAGAAGTCTCGCTTGGTTCATGAGTAGATACCTTTGGATTATAACTGCGTGGTCACCGGTACAGCGCCTGCGCGGCGTCCAAAAAGTGCTGTACGGTAGGTGTGGGGGTGGGGGAGTGGAGGATGCCGTAGGGGATGCTGTGGGCCCACTCCACCGGGATGACCTTCAGCAGAGGATGGACATTGGCCCAGCCGGGAATGGCCAGCAGGACGTCGTTGGTGTTCTCACGGCGGTTGAAGACGTCCACGTTGTAAAAGTCGAAGTCCACAATTTGGATTTGCGGATGGAACTGCCACAGGTCGTCCCGCAGCTGATCCACGTAGTGGCTCCACCCGCGGTGCATCAGCATGAGCCGTTCCCCGTAGAGGTCGGACAGCTGGAGCTTGTCTTTGGCGGCCAAGTGGTGATGGATGGAGACGGCGCAGCAGAAGGGCTCACGGGACAGCTCCAGCCCGGCGCAGTTGCGCAAGTCCAACATGGTCTCGTCAAAGATGCCACCGATGACGTCGATGTGATTGCCGAAGTTCCCCAAAATCTCCCTGGCGTTTTCCGGGGTGTTCTCAAAGGGGACGATCTGAAATTTGATGTCCGGACAGCGCTCGTTGATCTCCGCCCAAAGCCCCATCAACAGCTGTGCAGGCGTCATGGGAGAAGAGCCGATGCGGATGACGTTGGAATCCGCCTGCATAGCGTTCTTTGCCCGCGTCACAGAGTCCCGGCAATACTGGATGATATACGTGGCGTCCTGATACAGGGAGCGCCCGGCTGGGGTCAGCGTCAACCCACGGTGGCTGCGGTCGAAGAGCTTCACGCCGAGAGAAGCTTCCAGCAGGTTGATCTGTTTGATGACCGCCGTGGGCGTGATATAACGCTCCGCTGCCGCCTTGTTGAAGCTGCCTGCGTCGGCTACGTGGAGGAAGGTCTCCAGCTGGGGGTTGTACATGGAGGATCACGCCCTTTCACCGTTGTTGTTCTTTTATATTGTATCGGAACAACGATGGATTTTCAAGGTGACCGGCGATAAGCCCCCTCTGACGAAATCAGAGGGGGCTTATTCAGAGGAGGTTCAGTTGACGTCTTGGCAGACGTTCTGCGTGTATGTAGTCTGTAGCATGGTTTTGACTGGCCTGTAGTGCAGCAGTGCCAAGGAGATGAGCACGGCTGTGGTGGAGAGGCTCACGGGATAGGCGGTCATGATGGTCTGGAAGGTTTGGTAGATAGGGAAGACAAACTGGATCCAGGCGATCCTGACGATACAGACACCCACAATGGTGAGGAGGGAGGGAACCATTGAGATGCCAAAGCCTCGCAGGTAACCAGACATCACCTCGTACAGCATACTAAAAATATAGGCGAAGAACACTGTCAACAGCCGGATGTAGCCTATGTCGATGACCGCAGGGTCATTGTTGAACAGGGACAAGAGAAATCTGCCTGTGAACAGAACCACAACAATGGCGGCAGCGGAGGCAATCGCCCCCTCTAACAGGCATAGCACAAAGGTCTTCCGACAGCGCAGGAGCTGACCGGCGCCGTAGTTCTGACTGACAAAGGTGGCACAGGCTTGGCTGAAGGAGTTCATCACGGCGTAGGCGATCATTTCCAGGTGGAACGCCGCGCTGGATGCCGCCATAGCGACAGCGCCTAGGCTGTTGATGGCAGACTGAATGACGATATTAGATAGGGCGAAAACCGCGCTCTGGATGCCAGTGGGCAGGCCGATCTTGAGGATGTTGGCCAGAACGGGACGGTCCACTTTCAGGGCGGAGACGTCCAGTTGGACCCAATGGTCGATGTGGCGGAGTTTTCGGAACAGGATAAGGGAACTGACGCCGTTGGACAGAACCGTGGCGATGGCAACGCCGTTGACGGTCATATTGAGCGCCAGGACAAAGAACAGGTTGAGCAGGACGTTCAAGATGCCTGCCGTGGCAAGGGCTTTCAGAGGGGTTCTGGTGGCACCGATGCTGCGGAAGATGGCTGCTTCAAAATTGTAGAGAAAGATGACCGGCAGACCCAGCAGGTAGATCCTGAGATAGAGTAGGGCAGAGGGGAGCACGTCGGCAGGGACGCGGAGCAATTCCAGTAAGGGTTCCGCAACCAGCTCTCCCAGGAGCGCCACAAGCAGACCGCAGAGAAAGGAAAAAACGATGGACGTGTGGACTGCCTTGTGGACGGTCTCTTTGGCCTGCCGGCCGATGGCGTTGGCGATGACTACATTTGCGCCCAGAGCGATGCCGATGAACAGGTTTAAGATCAGGGCGATGATGGAGCTGTTGGCGCCAATGGCAGCTACGGCGATGGTGCGGTCGGCGTGGGCAAAATTCCCCACCACGGCTAGATCAGATGCATTGAATAGCTGCTCTAAAATAGCTGTGGCCGCAATCGGCAATGCGTATCGGGGAATTTTGTCCCAGAGGGAGCTATGTAGCAGGTCGATGCGTTTTTCGGTGTGTGTGCGTTCCACGCCATCACCCTCCTTGTGCTCGCGTACCGAACCGTTCGTCTGGGATTATTATAAGGGAAAAATGTTGCAATAGCAAATATATATATCCTATCGAATATCATAGTTTACAGGAATGGAAATAGGTGATAAAATAACCCCATAAAGGAGGGAGGACACATGGATGTGCGCGTTTTGCGGTACTTCCTAGCAGTGGCGCGGGAGGAGACCATCACAAAGGCGGCGGAAACCTTACACATAGCTCAGCCGTCCCTGTCAAAACAGATGATGGAGTTAGAGCGGGAGCTTGGAAAAACCTTGTTCCTGCGAGGCAAACGGAAGGTCGCGCTGACAGAGGATGGCGCTTTCCTGCGGAAGCGGGCGGAGGAGATCGTGGCGTTGGTGGAAAAGACCGAGCGGGAGATCAGTTCGGACGCCAAAGCGTTGAGCGGAGAGGTGGCCATTGGAGGCACAGCGTCTCGAAGTGTGCTGCGTGCGGCGGCGTTGCTGCGGGAGAAGCATCCTGGCGTGCAGTTCCATTTCTATAGTGGAGATGCCATGGATGTGGAAGAACGGTTGACCCATGGGACGCTGGATTTTTCGGTGCTGCTGATGCCCGTAGACCGGGTGAAGTATGACGCCCTTCCGCTCCCGGAGGAGTCACAATGGGGGCTGTTGGTGCGGCGGGGGAGTCCGCTGGCGGCAGAGCCTGTGATGACTCGGAAACGGTTTCCGGCCGCGCCGCTGATCTTGCATCAGCGGGTGGGCTTGCAACGGGAGATCTCCCTTTGGGCGCAGACAGAGCTGAACCAGCTGAACATTGCGGCGACATACAATGTAGCCCACGGCGATCCGGTGAAATTTGTGGAGAGCGGGTTGGGGGCGTTCCTGCTCAGCCGTGACCAACTGCCGGATGAGCTGGATGGCCATGTTCAGTTCCTGCCGCTGGAGCCGCCCCTGTCCATCCGGTATGCGTTG
The DNA here is from genome assembly GCA_934597165.1 of uncultured Oscillospiraceae bacterium. Taxonomy (GTDB): domain Bacteria; phylum Bacillota; class Clostridia; order Oscillospirales; family Oscillospiraceae; genus Onthomonas. The sequence continues at coordinate 96,379 of CAKTQP010000001.1, read as the reverse complement.
GTTTGGAACCGGTATGGGATGCGCTCCAAAGCGGCGGAGCAGTTTTTAGAGGAACTCAAGGAAATCATTTGAAAGATAAAAACAGAGAGAACCCCTCCGGTGAGACCGGAGGGGTTCCTTCGTAGGAGGGATTAAAATGTTGTCCGAACAAACAGTGCGTGTATCAATCGAAGGAAAGGGGGCAATGCATTTTTTCAGTAAGGGCGCATTTGTGACAGTAGCTTTTTTACGATTGGATGCGAACCTTTTGTCTAAGTGTATTATACGAGAATGTGCGTAAAATAGCAAATACAGATATATAATGGCACCATAGGATACAGAAATGGTGCGGAAAATACAATTTCAGGGCAAACGAAAAAAGGCCGCCCACCCATTGGGTGGACGGCTTTTGATAGAGGAAGAGGGCAGCGAAGACGCAAAGGAGCAACATAAATATAGGACTTTATTTGGGGAACGCATAGCGCATCTTGGCTTGACGATATGCGTGGTGCTGCGCGCTCTTTCTGGCAGGGGAGTTATGGATGCAGCAGCGCGGCCAGGTCGGGGAAAGGCCCCAGGGAACGGGTCAGGATGCCGTGCATCTGGGCGATGGCGATGCCGTAGTTGGTGATGGGCACGTGGCAGTCCAGGCTGTGGCGGATGCGGGAGTGCATCTCCCGTTCGTTGAGCATACAGCCGCCGCAGTGGATGACCAGGGCGTAGGGGGAGAGGTCCTGAGGGAACTCTCGGCCGGAGGTGAAGTGGTAATTCAGGTGGCAGCCGGTGTACTGTTTCAGCCAGTTGGGGAGCTTTTCTGTGCCGATGTCCCCGCACTGCCGGTGGTGGGTGCAGCCTTCGGAGATGAGTACGTTGTCCCCATCCTGGAGCTTGTCCAGCATAGCAGCACCCCGGACAGCCTCTTTCAAGTTGCCCTTGTAGCGGGCGAACAGGATGGAGAAGGAGGTCAGCAAAATGTCCTCCGGCGTGTCTCGGTTGACGGCTTTGAATGCCTGAGAGTCGGTGACGACCAGCTTGGGACGCTTGCCAAGGGCGGTCAGGGCGGCGGTCAGCTCACTCTCTTTGACTACCACATTGATGCCCCCGGCGTCCAGGATGTCCCGGATGACCTGCTGCTGGGGCAGGATGAGCCGTCCCTTGGGGGCGGCGGAGTCGATGGGGGTGACGAGAACCACCACGTCACCGGGGTCGATCAGGTCGGCCACCAGCCGTTTGGTGTTCTCCTGGGCACCGGCCAGGCGGCCGATGCGCTCTTTTAATTCATAGATGTTCTGGCCGGTCTTGGCGCTGACGGCGATCTCGTTGGGCTGGCAAGGGAGTGCTGCGTCCAGCAGGTCGGCCTTGTTGTAGACCACCAGGTAGGGGATGTTCCGTGTTTGGAACTGCTCTGTCAGCTGCCGATCGTCCGGCTGCATCCCCTGGGTGGCGTCTACCACCAGGATGGCCACGTCGGTCTTGTCCAGCACCTGGAGGGCACGCTGGACGCGCATCTGACCGAGGCCGCCTACGTCGTCGATGCCCGGGGTGTCGATGATGACCACGGGGCCGATAGGCAGCAGCTCCATGGCCTTCTGCACCGGGTCGGTGGTGGTGCCCTTCACCTGAGAGACCAGGGAGAGGGCTTGGCCGGTGACGGCATTGACGACACTGGATTTGCCGGCGTTGCGCAGGCCGAAGAAGCTGATGTGGACCCGTTCGCTAGAGGGGCGGTCATTCAGTCCCATAGTGACATCTCCCTTCTCAGAAGCGGAAATCGCGGCGGTTAGACGCCTTGATGGCAGCGATGTGCTGGGTGGCCAGCGCCTTGACCTTTTCGTTGGTGATCTTGTTCAGCTCCCGCTCAATGAGGGCGTAGCCGGTCTTTTTGGTCTCCTCAGAGGCGTAGTCCACCAAGTATTCCGTCAGGGTCATGAGAGCGTTGGGGTGACAGCAATTCAAGATCTGACCGCTCTTGCACAGGCTCATGAACCGGTCGCCGGTACGGCCTTCTCGATAGCAAGCGGTGCAGAAAGAGGGGATGAAGCCCATCTTCATGAGCCAGTCCACTACCTCGTCCAGGGAACGCTGGTCGGACACGTCGAACTGCTCAGAGTCATGGGGACGCACCTTTTCGGTGTAGCCGCCCACAGAGGTGCGGGAGGCGCCGCTGATCTGGGAGATGCCCAGGTGGAGGGCCTTTTCTCGGACGGCTTCGCTCTCGCGGGTGGAGATGATCATACCGGTGTAGGGGACGGCGATGCGGATGCAGGCGATGATCTTCTGGAACATATCGTCTGCCAGGCCGTTGTCGAACACGTCCGGATCAATGTCGTCCGCCTTCTTGACACGGGGGACGCTGATGGTGTGGGGCCCCACGCCGTGGACGGCTTCCAGGTGCTCGGCGTGCATGAGCAGGCCGGCGAACTCGTACTGGTAGCCCTCCAGGCCGAACAGAACGCCCAGACCTACGTCATCAATACCGCCGTCCATGGCACGATCCATGGCCTCGGTGTGGTAGGCGTAGTCGTGCTTGGGGCCGGTGGGGTGGAGATCCAGGTAGCTCTTTTTGTTGTAGGTCTCCTGGAACAGGATATAGGTGCCGATGCCGGCCTCCTTCAGCTTGCGGTAATTCTCCACCGTGGTGGCGGCGATGTTCACGTTGACGCGACGGATGTCGCCGTTTTTATTGTGAATGGAGTAGATCGTGTGGATGCACTCCAAGATATATTCGATGGGATTGTTCACCGGGTCTTCCCCGGCTTCAATGGCCAGGCGCTTGTGCCCCATGTCCTGGAGTGCCATGACTTCCGCACGGACTTCCTCCTGGGTGAGCTTTTTCCGGGTGATGTGCTGGTTCACCCGGTGATAGGGACAGTAGACGCAGCCGTTGATACAGTAGTTGGACAGGTAGAGGGGGGCAAAGAGGACGATGCGGTTGCCGTAGAAGGCGTCCTTGATCTCCGCTGCCAGCTGGTACATCTGCTCTACCTTTTCCGGGATGTCGCAGGCCAACAGGACGGAAGCCTCCCGATGGGTCAGGCCGGAACAGAAGGTGCCGTGGTCGGTCTTCTTGGGGCGTGCCTTTTCCAGCAGCTCGTCGATGAGGGCCACGTTGTGCTTGTTCTCTTCTGCGTAGCGGATGGTGTCCAGAATTTCCTCGTGGTTGATGAATTCTTCTGCTTTGAGAGACTTGGGATTGTAGATAGCCATAATAAACATCCTTTCTTATGGAGCAGAAGCCCCAGGGCAACTTTTCCGTCAGAATTTTGTGGGGGATCTTACGCAGTGCGCATATCCCCCCGGTCGGTGACCAAGTGATAGTGGATGGTGTCCATCCGCCGCGCCAGGCAGCCCCGGCACTGGGCGGATTCTTCCCCGGTACAGATTTTGTTGTCGTACAGGGCGTATTTCTTTCGCACTGCCACCGGGGACAGGTTGGGCATGACCACGTTGCCGCCGGCCAGGATGCCCTTTTCCCGCCCGATGGGGTCTAGGGTGCCCAGGGCGGTGGTGGCAGGGAGGAGGAGATTGGGTCGCATGAGGCGGAGGAGGGAGAGCAGATAACAGGTCTGGTCTACCCGCCCGGCCGGTTCCCCACGGAACTGGGTGTCGTGGTGGGGGATGAAGGGGCCGATGCCGCACATATGGGGTTGGAAGGTCTCGATGAATTTCAGATCCTTGGCCAGACACGCGGAGGTCTGGTAAGGAGAGCCCACCATGAAGCCGCAGCCCACCTGGAAGCCAATGTCCTTCAAGTCCTGGAGGCACTGCATCCGGTGCGCAAAGGACATGGAACTGGGGTGGAGCTTCTCATAATGAGCCTGATCCGCTGTCTCGTGGCGGAGCAGGTACCGGTCTGCGCCGGCGTCGAACATCTGCTGGTACTCCTCCCGGCTGTACTCGCCCAGGGAGAGGGTCACGGCACAGTCGGGGTAGCGCTTTTTGATGGTGGACACCAGGGAACAGACCCGGGGGACGGGGAGGATGCCCTCGCCCCCTTGGAGGACGAAGGTGCGGAAGCCCAGCTGGTAGCCCTCGGCGCAACAGGTGAGGATGTCCGCGTCGCTGAGCAGGTAGCGCTGGCAGGCTTGGTTGGACTTGCGGATGCCGCAGTAGTAGCAGTCGTTGCGGCAGTAGCTGGTCACTTCGATGAGGCCGCGGATGAAGATATCCGTGCCATAGACCGCCTGCCGGACGGCCACCGCCCGTTGGGCGGCGTAAGCCCGGGTCTCCTTGCACTCCGCCTCGATGAGCGTCTGATACTCGGCCAGCGTCAGGCTGTGCTGCTGTGCCAGACGGTCGATGAGGGCGATGGCGTCAGTCATGGCCGATCACATTGGAGTAGGCGATCTTGACGCTGACGTTGGGGATGTTCCCCAGCTTACCGGCCAGAGAGGAGATCACGTCCTGAGGGGCGTCCACGGCGATGGAGATGATGTGGATGCCACGCTTGGGGTAAGGCAGACCCATCCGGCCGATGATATACTCGCTGACACCGTGGAGCACGGTGTTGAGCGGGGGCACGGCGTCGGGCTGCTCGATGATGATGGCCAATACGGCGACTCTGGTTTCCATCATATTAAATACCTCCTTGGGTGAAATGGGCAAAAACCGCCTCACGCGGAGCATGTGAGGCGGTTGTTAGAACCGACGGAATGGTGTTTGACAGGTAGGGAAGTAGGAGTTGAAAAAGGAAGTTCAACGATTCCAAAAAAGGAGAGGTGAGTTTGGTCAAACATCAATTTCGTCAGGGAACAGCGTTCTATCACAGAACCTCCGTCCATTGGGGTGGAAGACTGCGGTAAGGGGGCAGTCCTCAGTGCTTGAAGCTGGCGTCGGGGTGGGCGACGGAATCCTGGATGGTCTTCCGCTCTGCTTCCTTGCCGTGCTTTTCCACCAGCTGCTGGTTCTTGGCGCTGTGGGTCAGGCTGCCTGCGCCGTTGACGCAGCCGCCGATACAGGCCATGCCTTCGATGAAGTTGGCGTCCAATTTGCCAACTTTGGCCTTCAGCAGCGCCATCCGGCACTCCTCGATGCCGCTGCAGCTGATGGGCTTGGCGTCGAATTCGATGCCCTGTTCCTTCAGTGCCTCCGCTGCTGCCATGGACAGACCGCCGCAGTGGCCGAAGATACGACCGTAGTAGGAGGCGTTATTCAGCTCGGTTTCTTCCAGCGTGGTGGGGTCGATGTCGCGGCTGTCAAAGAGAGCCTGCAATTCTTCAAAGGTCAGCACGCAGTCCACATACTCCTTCACCTCCGGCAGCTGGCCTTCCGCTTTCTTGGCGGTGCAGGGGCCGATGAAGATGGTCTTGATGTCATCTCCGCAGGTCTCCCGCAGGAACTTGGCGGTGGCCACCATAGGGGAGGGGTTGTGGGAGATGTTCTCTGCCAGGGTGGGGAACTGCTGTTTGATATAGCTGACAAAGGCAGGGCAGCAGGAGCTGGTCAGGAAGCCTTTTTCCGCCAACTCTTTCGCTTCCGCCATGGCCACCAGGTCAGCGCCCATGGCAGCTTCCACCACCTCGTAGAAGCCCAGCTGCTTGATGCCGGTGACCACCTGGTTGAGCTTGGCGTAGGTGAACTGGCTGGCGATGCTGGGGGCAACGATGGCGTAAACCTTCTTGTCACTCTTGAGCATACCAATGGCGTCCAGGATAAAGGACTTGTCAGACAGGGCGCCGAAGGGACATTGGTAGACACAGGCACCGCAGGAGATGCATTTGTCGTGCTCGATCTTAACGGTGCTGTCGGGGTTCATGGAGATGGCGCCCACTTTGCAAGCCTTCTGACAGGGGCGCTTCCGGTTGACGATGGCGGAGTAGGGACAGGCCTGGGCACATTTGCCGCAGTTGATGCACTTGGACTTGTCGATGTGTGCGTGCTCGTTTTCGTCCAGGGTGATGGCGTCCTTGGGACAGACTGCCTGACAGTGATGGGCAAAGCAGCCACGGCAGGAGTCGGTGACCCGATAGCCATCGGTGGGACATTCGTCACAGGCACAGCCAATGGTCTGCACGATGCCCTTCTGTTTCCGGTCGCCGCCGACCGCCAGTTTCACCCGCTCGGAGAGGATGGCCATCTCTTTGTAGGTGTAGTACCCAGAACCCGGGTGATCACTTTGGGTGATCTCCTTGGGGATGTCCATCATGCTGGACAGCAGGTCATCCTGCCAAGCGTGACGTGCCACTTCGCGAAGCACTTCATACTTTAAAAACTGAACCTTCGTATCAAACTTGTTCATAATGCAAATCTCATTCCTTTCCACGCAAAACGATGCAACGATAGGGCAGCAAGAGGACAAACACGTTATACCATAATTTCACGCTCTACTTCGAGTATTTGGTGCATCAGCTCTTGTACAAAATCTGTGTAACGGCGTTCCTTCCGCGTGATCATCAGATCCTCGAACAACCCGATCTCACTGTCCGGCATCTTCACCTGCACTAGGTCGTAGGTGTTGAGCAGCTCCTGGGGCAAGGGGGAGATGAGCATGAAAGCGCCAGGGATGTCTCGGAGGAAGTCAAACTGACTGCCTCGCTCAAAGATGGAGATGGAATTCTTATACAAGTGGGTGCGGTATAATTTATCAGTCTCCGCATCGGAGAAGGTGAGGAAATGGTTGTCACCGTGCACCAAAGCAGTATAATTCACCAGGTCAGAAAAGTGGACATACTCTCGATTGGCCAAGGGGTGATCCTTGTGCATGACTACCACAAAGCGGAAGACCATAATCTCCTGGAACTTCAGCTGCTTTTCAGCCAACAGCTTCTTGTAGTTCGATTCAAACTCAATGGGCAGTCGGATGATGCCTACGTCATACCCCTGGGCGGAGACACACTGGATGACCTCCTCGTTGTTGGTCTCGTTGAAGGTTACCTGCACCGGATGATCTTCTGCGACTGCGTTCAGCGTCCGAGCAAAGGCTTTGGTCAGGTAACTGCCTCGCGGTAAAGCGATGCGAAAAGAGGTGGTGCTCTCCTCGTTGTGTTTGAAGGAATGTTCAAAGGTGTCTGTGTTATTTACCAGCTTTTCTGCCTGCATCAGGAACAGTTCCCCGTCCCTGGTGGCGACCATCCCGGAGGATGTCCTGGAGAATAAGGTCAAACCGAACTCACTCTCCAGGTTTTTGATCAATCGGCTGATGTTTGGCTGATTCATATAAAGCCGCTCAGCGGCCTTGTTGATGGAACCGCATTTCCAAACCTCAACTGCACATTTTAGCTGCTGAATGGTCAATCGTCACGCCCTCTTCCTTGTTGTACTGCAAGGGATAATGATCTTCCCTGGTGTACTTGAGGGGTTCCTCATCACTCTTCTGCATAATCCCGTTGCACAGCCCCCGGGCGTCCAGCATACCCAGCACTTCTTCCAGCGTCAGGACGTAATCCACGTCTTCAGCCGTTGTGCTGTGGACGGCATCCAGCTTGCTCATGGTGCTGGGAGCGACCAGAACAACCAGAGTGTCCTTGTCAACCGCCTTGATGCCGGCGTTCATGCAATAGATCTCCTGGGAGATGCGTTCAGGATTGGTAGAGAGGTAAGAGTGAGGGCCGGTCATGGAGCCGATCTCAAAGACATCGCAGAAACCCAGCATCCGGAAGGCACTGGTGAGGTGCTCCTTGCGGATGGTTTCAGCGAACTGTTCGGACAGACCCGGCATCAGCAGTGCCATCACCTTGTGGCCATCGCCGATGGCGCGGATCACCTGATAGAGACTGCTCTTATCAGTGATAGCGCCCTGAGGACAGACACCTACGCAGGTCCCGCAGGAGGAACAAGCGGAGGGGTTGATGGTGGCACGACCGGTGGCGTCCAGCTGGATGGCGTGGTTGGCACAGGCGGAGAGACAGGGAGCGGCGTCCTGAGTCTGAGTGCACTTGTGACACATGGTGCTCAGCACACAGACCATGGGAGCTGCCGGATCATTCGTCTGTTCCAGCGGGGTCTTGTCAGCCAGGGTATCGAGATACCGGCTCGGTTCCATGCCCAGCGCCGCGGAGCACAGCTCAGCAGCGTAATCCAGGTCAGAGAAGATATCTTCCTTTGCGTCGTTGCCGCCCGCCACGGAAACAATCCAATCGGGCAGCCATTTGAATGCCTCTTTGTTCATTCTTTGGTATGCTAAGGTGGCGACTTCCTCATAGACTTTGCGACGATAGCTTACCTGGAAAGTGCTGTTATACATAACTCAAAAACTCCTTTCGCCTTGGTTTGTACTTGCATTATAACGAAAGGGATCTTTCTTGTGAAATGTGAAATCCGTAACCCTCTATGTGTCTGTGATATAACGCAGGAACCCAGACGGGATAGGGGGGATCGGCGCAGGACTTTCCGTAAAGAACTTCTGCTTTTTTATTATATATCGTTTCATTGCGCTTGTTAACCCATTTTACAGCATTTCTGTCAACAAATTTGCACGATCGTTTTTGGGCACTCTGTGGTCAGCTCAAAAATGAGCTGGGGTTTTTGTGCAGAACAGCAAAGGAGATGGGAAAAACGGCCTTAGATAGGTTGCATAAATTATGCATGATTTCTTGTGACAACCTGTCAAAAACTGGCCGCGCAAATGACAACAATGATAACGCTGCGAGATGATTTTGGGATACCAGGACGAAAAATGCAGCATATCGCACAAAAAAGCACCCACAGCATGCGGGATGCTGTGGGTGCTGGGATAGGACAAACTCGTAGGAGGAAATTTGTCGTGGGGGATGATGCAGGTCAAGCGGAGGCGTCCGGCTGCTTGGGCTGGGTCTGCTCCAGGAAGTAGTCCAACCGCACCTGGGCGGCGCCGGTGGGACAGGTCTCGGCACAGATGCCGCAGCTGACGCATTTGTCGTAGTTGATGGATGCCAGATTGTTGCGGACGGTGATGGCGCCTTCCGGACATTCACGCTCGCAGCGGCGGCAGCCGATGCAGGCATGGGAACAGGCCTTCCGTGCGCCGGCACCCGGTTCGGTGTTGCTGCACAGGACGGCGATGGTGCTGTCGGAGGGCACCACGTGGATGACCTGGTTGGGACAGACCTTGGAACAGATGCCGCAGCCGGTACAGATGTAGGGGTCGATCTGGGCGATGCCGTTTTCGACGCGTATGGCGCCGTTGGGACAGACGTTCATGCAGTCCCCGTGGCCTAGGCAGCCGTAGACACATTCCCCTTCGCCGCCGTAGAACTGCTTGGCGCCCTGGCAGCTGTTGAGGCCCTGATAGACGTATTTCTTATGGGTGTGGTCGCAGTCGCCACGGCAGCAGACCACGGCGGTCATGGGCAGGACCTCTTCCGCTTCCACGCCCATGACGGCGGCGATGGCTTTTGCAGCAGTGTCCGCGCCTGGAATACAAAGATTAGTCTTGGCACCGGCTTCCACCACCGCTTTGGCATAGCCATCACAGCCAGTGTAGCCGCAGGAACCACAGTTGGCCCCGGGGAGGCATTCTCGCACGGCGGTGATGCGCTCATCCACCTTCACTTCCATGACCACAGAGGCCACAGCCAGCAGCAGGCCACAGATGAGACCGATGACGGTGACGGCCAAGATAGGAACTAAAATGCTATTCATATGTGCTACCTCCTATCAACCGAACAGTTTGGTGATGACCCCGGAGAATCCGAAGAAGGACAGGGAGACGATGGCGGCAGCGACCAGGGTGATGGGCAGGCCGTCAAAGGCCGGGGAGGGGGTGGATTCATCCACACGGGAACGGACGCCGGAGAAGATGACCATGGCCAGGAGATAGCCCAGGCCGCAGCCCAGGGCACAGACCATGGATTCCCAGAAGGTGTAGCCGTCGGAGATGTTGTTCATGGTCACACCCAGCACGGCGCAGTTGGTGGTGATCAGGGGCAGGTAGACGCCCAGGGATGCATGGAGGGCTGGCAGATACTTTTTTAGGATGATCTCTACCAGCTGCACCAGGGCGGCAATGACTAAGATAAAGACCACTGTCTCCATGTAGACGAAGTTCACGCCGCCGTCCAGCAGGAAATGGTAGATGGGCCAGGTGACCGCGGTGGACATGAGCATGACGAAGATGACGGCAGCACTCATGCCGACGGCCTGATCCAGCTTACGGGACACGCCCAGGAAGGAGCAGATGCCCAGGAATTTGACGAGCACGTAGTTGTTGGTAATGGCGGCGGTCAACAGAATGACGATCATGGTTTTCATTTGGTTGCCTCCTTCTCACCGTGCTGCCCGCAGCTGCCTGCCATGGGACAGCCGGCACAGCCGAACTCTTTCTTCTTGATGGCCTTCCCCTTGGAGATCTTGTTGACCAGGGCGATGAGGCAGCCGAAGACGAAGAAGCCGCCGGGAGCCATGGTCATGATGCCGATGGGGTTGTCGGAGAACCAGGGGACAGGCAGGCCGCAGAAGGTACCGCTGCCCAGGACTTCACGGATGATAGCCATGGCGCAGATGGCCAGGGTGAAGCCCAGACCCATGCCGATGCCGTCCACTGCGGAGTCCAGCACCTTGTTCTTGTTGGCGAACATCTCTGCACGACCCAAGATGATGCAGTTGACTACGATCAGGGGCAGGTAGACGCCCAGGGATTTATAGAGGCTGTAGGCGTAGGCTTCCAGCACCATTTCTACGATGGTGACGAAGCCGGCCACCAGGACGATGTAACAGGGGATACGGACGGAGTCCGGGATGACCTTCCGCAGAGCGGAGATGGCCATGTTGGAACAGATCAGAACCACCGTAGCGGCGATGCCCATACCGAAGGCGGCCACCACAGAGGTGGAGATGGCCAGGGTGGGGCAGGTGCCCAGCACCAACACCAGGACGGGGTTCTCCTTGATCAGACCGTTGAGGAAAATTTGCAGTTTGCTGACCTTCGTGTTGCTCATTTAGGCGGCCTCCTTTACAAGCTCATAGGCGGCAAAGGCCTTTTCCACGCAGCCGCGATAGGCGGTGGAGGTGATGGTTGCGCCGGAGATGGCGTTGACGCCGTCCAAGGATTTGTCCTTGCCCTGGTACTGGTCGGTGTATTCCGGGTTTGCGGTCTTGCCGCCCAGGGTGGCGGTCTCGCCGGAGACGTCCAGGGTGGAGCAGTTCAAGATGGTGCCGTCGTTGTCGATGGCGCACATGACGGAGATGGTGCCGCCGAAGCCCTTGCCCTCTACGGTGAAGACGTAGCCGGCAGTGGCACCGGAGCTGTCCTTACCCTGGTAGACGCTGACCACGCCGTCAGGCAGATCCTTGACGTCCAGCTGTTCAAAGTCGGTGGCGTCGGGCATGACGGACTGTCTGGCCTGGTTTTCACGCTCTTCCGAAGCGGCCTGGATGACCGGCGAAGTGTAGCTGTTGACCACAGCCAGAGCGCCGGAGGTCACCAGACAGATGACGACCAGGATGACGATGCTCTTGATGACGCCTAGTTTCTTGCTCTTACTCATGCGTTGACACCTCCAATCGGCTTGTTACGGGTCCAGGAAGTGATGTAAGGATTGAGGATGTTCATAAACAGGATGGCGAAGGAGACGCCTTCGGGATAGCTGCCCCAGACACGGATGAGGACGGTGATGAGGCCGCAGCCGATGCCGAAGACCACCTTGCCCCAGGGGGTGGGGGGAGAGGTGACATAGTCGGTTGCCATGAAGATGGCACCCAGCAGCAGGCCGCCGGAGAGCACCTGATAGACAGGCTGCTGACCCAGCAGGGCGGTGAGCACGAAGACGGTGCCTACGAAGGCTACGGGGATGTGCCAGGTGATGACCTTGCGGACGATCAGGTAGATGCCGCCGGCGATGAGCGCCAGGGAGCAGGTCTCACCCAGGCAGCCGCGTTCCAAACCGATGAACGCGTGCCACAGGGAGGGAAGCTGATCGATGGCGCCCTTGGAGATGAGGGCCAGGGGGGTGGCAGAGGAGACCGCGTCGGGGACATTCCCCCAGTCGGTCATGCTGCCGGAAAAGGCCAGGAACAGGACGACACGCCCCACGATGGCCGGGTTTGCAAAGTTCTTGCCCAGGCCGCCGAAGAGCTGCTTGACCACGACGATGGCCACTAGGCAGCCAAAGACCGCCTGCCACAGGGGGATGGTGACCGGCAGGTTCATAGCCAGGATCATGCCGGTGACGGCTGCGGAGCAGTCGCTGATGGTGACGGGCTGTTTGGTGCCCTTCTGATACAGGAACTCAAACAGGACGCTGGCCGCGACGCACACGACGATGACCAGCAGGGCGCGCATACCGAAGATGATACAGGATGCGACGAGGGCGGGACAGAGGGCGATCAAAACGTCCCGCATGATGGTCTGCGTGGTTCTAGGGGAGCGAATGTGGGGAGATACGCTGACATACAGTTCACTCATTGGTGGCAGCCTCCTTTCTCTCTTCCGCCTCTTTCAATTCCAATTCTTCCTTGGCCTTCTGCTCCTGGAGCTTCTGCCAATCCCGCAGCAGGACCTTGGCCAGCTTGTTGGTCTGCACCAATGGACGCTTGGCAGGACAGATGTAGGAACAGCAGCCGCATTCCATGCACAGGTTGACCTTCAGCTTACTGAGCTTTTCGGGATCCTTCAGCCGATAGGCGGTCTCGATCTCCTTGGGCGCCAGCTTCAGGGGACAGTGGTTGATGCAGTTGCCGCAGCGGATGCAGGCGGTGGATTCCGGAATACGGGCGTCGGCCTTGTTGAAGGCCAGGGTGGCGTTGGTGGTCTTTTGCACCGGCATATCCAAGCTGTGGACTGCCATGCCCATCATAGCGCCGCAGTACAGCACCTTGCCCGGCTCCTCTTTGAAGCCGCCGCAGAAATCGTAGAGCACGCTCAGAGGAGTGCCGATGGGAGCGATGACATTGCCCGGGTTGCGGACGGCGGAACCGTCCACGGTGACACACCGTTCTACCAGGGGCATCCCGGTACGGATGTAGTGGGTGATGGTGGCCAAGGTGGTGCAGTTGATGACCACAGCGCCCACGTCAATGGGCAGCTTGCCCTCCGGGATGATGTGTCCCAGCAGATTGTAGACCAGGATCTTCTCGCCGCCCTGAGGGTACATATGGGGCAGAGCCGCCACTTCGATCCCTTGGGCGTTCTCACAGAGGGCACGGAAGCGCTGGATACACTCCGGTTTGTTCTCTTCGATGGCGATGATGATGCGCTTGGCCTTGTAGTATTTCTGGAGCATCAGGATGCCGTCCCACACCTCGTCGGTGCGATCGAGCATGGTGCGGGTGTCGCTGGTGACGTAAGGCTCGCACTCTGCGCCGTTGATGATGATGGCTTCGATCTTGCTCAGGTCTTTTACCACCAGCTTGACAGCAGAGGGGAAGCCTGCGCCGCCCTGACCGACCACACCGCTGTCATTGACGGCGTGGAGGAAGCTCTCCAGGTCGTGGACGTCCGGCGGGGTCAGGGTCTCTAGGGGCTCGTTGCGGCCGTCGGATGCGATGGTGATGGATTTGACGTAGTTGCCGGCGAACTTCATGAAGTTGTCTACCGAAGCGACGGTGCCAGAGATACTGGCGTAGACCGGAGCGGAGACGAAGCCGCCGGCTTCCCCGATGAGCTGTCCCACCTTCACGGTGTCACCAGGCTTGACCACCGGCACGGCCGGGATGCCAATGTGCATGGACATGGGAATGGTGACCTTGGACGGTGTCGGGATCCGTTCCGGAGCGCAGCCCGCCGTCTGTTTTAGATTGGGCAATTTGACTCCGTGCATTTTGATCATCATGTTACCTCCTATCCGAAAAAGATTTTGAGATTGTCCTAAGTTACTACTGAATGGGTTTTATCTGAAGGCTCTTTGCAAGCCTTACATACGTAAATTGTCCGCAGAAGCCGGTGAACGCGCCGGTGATGACACCGGAGATGAGGAGCACCGGCAGGTAATAGCCGATGGCGGTGGTGCCCATGACTGCCATAGCCACGGCCAGCTGCCCCAGGTTGTGTGCCACAGCGGCAAAGACGCTGACCACCCACATCTGTTCCGGCGCAAACCGCCGGCGGAGCAGGGCGCTGACACAGAAGGCCAGCAGGCCGCCGGTCATGCTGAACAGGAAGGCCATCATCTGCCCGGTGGCGATACAGCCCAAGGTCACTCGCACCAGCACGATGCACAGGGTAGCGCCCGGCCCCAGGGCGTACATGGCGAAGACGGTGACCACGTTGGCCAGACCCAGCTTGATGCCAGGGATGGCGGTCAAGGAGGGCAGCTGCGCTTCCGCCGTGAAGATGCACAGGGCGATGGCGGTGAGCAGGGCGGTCAGGGTCAGCTTTCGCGTGTTCATGATACCGCCCCCGTCACGGCGTCCACGCCGTCCCCTTGGCTGTCCTGGTATTGGATGAGCACCCGGTTGGGCAGGCAGACGATGGGGGACGCCTTCTCGCTGAGCTTGCCCCGGTGGACGCACACCTTGTCGGGACAGGTGGCGTGGGTGATACAAATATCATCATGGGTAATATGAATGGTGTTATACAGTTCGTCATCCCCCAACACAATGTCGTAGGGTTCCTGGACGGCGTTCAGGTCGATGGTATACAGCAATTTACTGTTTTGGTAGATCGCCACCACGTGACTGCCCGATTTGCCGGGCAGCGCCATCCAAGCACCGGCACAGACCAGGCAGAGGACGGCGAAAGCGATGAGCCAATATCTATTTTTCATCGGGAGATCACCTCCATGGTGTACTTGCCTGTGGGCGTGAAGGAATCGGCGATGCCCTCGCTGCACAGGATGCGATTGTCTTCCGTGATGAGCACCATCTCGAAGGCGTCCTTGGAGCCTTGCCAATAGGCGGCGGCTTTGTCCGGCCCCATGACGAACAGGGCGGTGGATAGGGCGTCTGCCAGCACGTCGTCTTGGCTGATGACGGTGGCGGAGAGGAGACCGGAGTGGGCGGGGGAGCCGGTGGCGGGGTCTAGGATGTGATGGTAGACCTTTCCGTTTTTTTCGAAGTTCCGCTGGTACCCACCGCTGGTGACGACCGCGGTGTCCTGCACTTGCAAAACGCCGGCGTAATTGCTGGTGTCGTTGGGATCAGTGATGGCTACCTTCCAGTTGGAGCCGTCTGGCTTTGTCCCCACTACGTGGACATTTCCGCCCAAAGATAAGTTGGCAGAAGTAACACCGGCGTCGGTCAGCAGCTTGGCTGCCCGGTAGGAGGCGTAGCCTTTGGCGATTGCGCCCAAATCCAGCTGGGTTCCTTTATCTAAGGTGACGGAAGTGCCGTTCAGGTGGCAGTGGTTCCGACCGACAGTCTGCAATGCGGTCTGTATTTGACTGGAGGTCGGCACTTGAAAATCACCGGAATAAAAGCCCCACAATTGGGAGACGGGATAGAGGGTGATATCCAGCGCTCCGTCCGTTTCCTGACTCAAGGTCAGGGCGCGTTTCAGCAGTTTGGCGGTCTCGTCGGAGACGGTGCCGGAACCGGAGCGGTTCAATTTGGCGATGTCGCCGGTGGAGCTGGAGATGGAGAAGAGCCGATCCAGCCGGTACAGCTCGGTCTCCACGTCGGCCAGCGCCGCCTCGGCGTGGTCGCCGTAGGCGGAAAGGTTCATGACGGTATCCATGGCGAAACATTCACGGGTCACCTCCTGACTGGCGCAGCCGGTGAGGGGGAGGAGCAGGAGGGATACCAAAGCGGTCATACAACAGAGGAATTGCCGCGGGCGGTTTGGGCGCCTGTGTGCGGCGTTTTGTCGGAAAAAGTGCCCTCGCATATGGAAAACTCCTTATCAAAACGGGATTCCCTGGTTGAAATATTTCGTATGGTTAGATTATAAAGCCAGGGAAACAGGTTTGTGAAATATTAGATTCGTATATGAGGTATGCAATTATGGTATGAACCTCTTGCAGATTTTGGAGGGGACGACGCAGAAAAAACGCCGGTGCAGCCAGGGCGAAGCGGCGTGTTGTGCAGTTGTCTCCTCTCTGCGGTGTTGTATTTTACTACGCTCGAAGGGAAATAACAATGTTAGTGGTTGGGTGAACTGGGTATCTGTGGTAGAACAATAGGGAAAATCATATAAATATAGTGCAAATTATAAATTTTGTTTATTTTGCTCAAAGGGAAAGAGAAAAGAATGTGGTGTTTTTTTCGAATCAAAAAGGGATTGCGAAGGGTAAAACAAAGTCTTGAAAAAAATTGAAAATTTGCCTGTGCCGTACAGAAGATCACCCATACATAAAGGCGGTTCCACATGGCTCCGGAAGGGGAGAAGGGACGGTTGCCCGGTGAGGCGACGGGGAAAAGTGGTGAGTGGAGGGAGGGGCGAAACTTTTGGTGAGGTATTTTAGAAATGTGCATAGCAGAAAGACAGATATACAAATGACCAAAAGTCAGTTTCTTTGGGTCTGATTATACGCTCGTTTGAGAAAATTGCAAGAGAGAATCGCGAAAAAATCCTCCAAAATCCGCCGGTTTTTTTTCACGGATGTGTCAAAGGAGCGGGAAAGGAATCGGACAGCGCGAGCGGAGAGGAAGTACATAAAATGTGGTTGGATTAGAACAAAATGGATGGGTTGGGGGGCCGAGTTGGAGAAATCGCAGAAAATATGGGGCAAAACCGACTGGGTTTTGGCGAAAACGTGTCTTGTGTTTTGGAATCCGACCGGTGTTATAATAGAGCCGTGAAACGGGGAGCTGGCTGAAGCCGGCTGAGAGGGAACTGATTGGTTCCGACCCATAACCTGATTTGGATAATGCCAACGTAGGGAAATAGAGCACGATTGTCTTCATGATTGTGAGGCGATACCTACGGCTGCAGGTATCGCCTTTTTTCTGCGCTTTTTCAGACCGGGTTTCCAAACTTTGTTCCAGGAGGAATCCAACCATGAAAACCAAATCCAACACCACTCGTAAGCTGGCTCTGGCCGGCATCCTCACCGCGGTCGCCGTGGTGGGCAGTCTCATTAGTGTGCCCGTGGCAGGCAGCAAATGCGCCCCGGTCCAGCACATGGTCAACGTCTTCGCTGCCGTGGTCCTAGGACCCTGGTGGGGTGTGGCCATTGCCTTCTGTGCCAGCTTGCTGCGCAATCTGCTGGGCATCGGCAGCCTGATGGCCTTCCCTGGCAGCATGGTGGGCGCCCTGTGCTGCGGGCTGGTCTACCACTTCTCCAAGCGCATCAGCCTGACCTGTGTGGCAGAAGCCCTGGGCACTGGCGTGCTGGGCGGTCTGGCCGCTTATCCCATTGCCAAGCTGCTGATGGGGCTGGAACCGGCCGGGTTCACGGTCTATATGCTGCCCTTCTTCATCTCCACCGCAGCGGGCAGCGTGCTGGCCTTTGTGCTGCTGAAGATCTTGGAGAAGAGCCGTGTGCTCCACGAGCGAGAGGCGTGAGCGGATGAGCGCACATCCGGTTTTCGCGCAGGTGCGGCAGCGTGCCCCCAGGGTTCATTGCCTGACCAACCCGGTGACCATGCAAGATGTGGCCAACGTGCTGCTGGCAGCCGGAGGCAGCGCGGTGATGGCACAGGACGCGGCGGAGGTGGAGGAGATCACCACTCTTTGTGACGCCACGCTGCTGAACACCGGCGTGCCCAGTGTGGAAAAGTTCCACGCCTGCACTATGGCTGGTGTCCGCGCCAATGAACTGGGGCACCCGGTGGTGCTGGACCCGGTGGGGGCTGGCGCCAGTGCCTTTCGACGCAGCCAGTTGGGTGCGTTGCTGGAACAGGTGCGACCGACCATCATCCGGTGCAATCAGGAGGAAGCGGCCGCCCTGCTGGGGGTGTGGCAGAGGCATGACCTGCGCCTGGTCAGCGGCGGAGTGGAGAGCAGCCTAGTCGCCTCCGAGGAGGCGGCTTGCGCTCTGGCTACGCAACTGGCGCAGGCGGTGGGGTGCACCGTGCTGATGACCGGGGCGACCGATGTGCTCACCGACGGGGGTCAGCTGACCACCCTTCATGGCGGCGACCCGTGCATCCAGCGCATCACCGGCGGCGGGTGTATGCTCTCTGCCCTGTGTGCATTGTTCTGCGGCGGTGGTTTGGCCGCCTTTGACGCGGCTCGGCTGGCCGGGCAGCTCTGGCGGGACTGTGCCGTGCAGGCGGGGCAGCGTGCTGGAACGGGGCGAATGGGCACCTTCCACGTGGCGCTGTTCGACGCTGTTTCGGCGGTATTTTGGGAAGAAGGAGCGTTGGAATGAACACGCAACAGTTGAGATTATATGCCGTCACCGACCGCAGCTGGCTGAAGCCGGGGGAGACTCTGGCGGAGGTGGTGGAGACCCTGCTCAAAGCAGGGGTCACCTGTGTGCAGCTGCGGGAGAAGGAGGCGGAAGACGCGCTCATCTTGCAGGAGGCGCAGGAGCTGAAGGCACTGTGCCACCGGTACGGCGTCCCGTTCTTGGTCAACGACCGGCCGGATTTGGCTCAGGCGGTAGGTGCAGATGGCGTCCATGTGGGACAGGAGGACACTGGCCTGGTGGAAGCCCGGAACCTGTTGGGCGCCAACGCTTTGCTGGGTGGCAGCGCCCACACAGTGGAGGAAGCTCTGGCGGCTCAGGCGGCGGGAGCGGACTACCTGGGCTGCGGCGCGGTGTTCGGCAGTGGCACCAAGCATAACGTGAGCCAGATGCCTCTGGAGACCTTGACTGCCATCTGTCGGGCGGTGGACATCCCTGTGGTGGCCATCGGCGGGGTCAGCTTGGACAACCTGCCGTTGCTGGCGGGCACGGGCATTGCCGGTGTGGCGGTCATCAGCGGGCTGTTCGCCGCAGAAGACAAGACGGAAGCCGCCCAAGCGTTTTTGCAGCAGCTGGAGGGACTGGTATGAAGGTAGCCTTGACCATCGCGGGCAGCGATTGCAGTGGCGGCGCTGGGATTCAAGCGGACTTAAAAACGTTTCTCATGCACCGGGTGTATGGGATGAGCGTGGTCACGGCGTTGACGGCGCAGAACACCACCGGCGTGTACGGGGTGGTGGAGCCGGAACCGGCGTTTTTGGCCAGCCAGCTGGACTGTGTGTTCCAGGATATTTTCCCGGACGCTGTGAAGATCGGCATGATGCCCTCAGTTCAGGCGGTGCAGGTCACAGCGGAGAAGCTGCGGCAGTACCGACCCGCCCATATCGTCATCGACCCGGTTATGGTCTCCACCAGCGGCCGCTGGCTCATGAGCGCCCAGGCGGTGGCAGCGATCCAGCAGGAGCTGTTCCCCCTGGCAGAGGTGCTCACGCCCAATCTGCCGGAGGCGGAGGCCCTCATCGGACGTCCCATCGCCAGCCGTGCGGAGACGGAAGCGGTGGCGGCGGAGCTGTCTCAGCGCTATGGCTGCGCCATCCTGCTCAAGGGTGGACACCGGATGGCGGATGCGGACGACCTGCTGTGGCAGAAGGGACAAGGGCTGTGGTTCCCAGGGCGGAAAGTGGAAAATCCCAATGCCCACGGTACCGGCTGCACCTTGTCCAGCGCCATCGCAGCCAACCTGGCCAACGGTCTGGAGCTGTCCCAAGCGGTGAGCGGGGCGAAAGCCTATCTGACGGCGGCGCTGAACGCTGGCCTGAACTTGGGTCAGGGCCATGGCCCCATGGATCACACCTTGGGGGGGACAGCTCTCTGGTCAAATGACGAAACAAATGCAAGCCTTTTTTGACTTTTTGGAGGAACAGCAATGCAAACTTATACCACACAGATGGATGCAGCCCGAAAGGGCATCGTAACGGAACAGATGAAGCGGGTGGCGGAGAAAGAGCACCTGCCGGTGGAACAGCTGCGGGAGCTGGTGGCAGAGGGCAAGGTGGCCATCTGCGCCAACAAGCGGCACACCTGTCTGGATCCGGAAGGGGTGGGCAGTATGCTGCGCACCAAGGTGAACGTAAATCTGGGGGTCTCTCGGGACTGCAAGGATTATGATGTGGAAATGCAGAAGGTTATGAGCGCTGTGAATCTGGGAGCGGAGGCCATTATGGATCTGTCCAGCCATGGCAACACCCAGCCCTTCCGGCAGAAGCTGACCCATGAGTGCCCGGTGATGATCGGCACGGTGCCGGTGTATGACTCGGTGATCCACTATCAGCGGGATCTGGCGGAGCTGACCGCCCAGGATTTCGTGGATGTGGTGCGCCTCCACGCCCAGGATGGGGTGGACTTTGTGACCCTCCACTGCGGCATCACCCGAAAGACCATCGAACAGATCCGCAAGCACAAGCGGAAGATGAACATCGTCAGCCGTGGCGGCAGCTTGGTCTTTGCCTGGATGAGCATGACCGGAGAGGAAAACCCCTTCTACGAGCATTTTGACGAGATTTTGGACATCTGCGAGGAGTACGACGTGACCATCTCCCTGGGCGACGCCTGCCGTCCCGGCTGCCTGGCGGACGCCACCGACGTGTGCCAGATTGAAGAGCTGGTGCGGCTGGGCGAGCTGACCAAGCGGGCGTGGGCGCACAACGTGCAGGTGATGGTGGAAGGCCCGGGTCACGTGCCTCTGGATCAGGTGGCGGCCAATATGGAGGTGCAGAAGAGCATTTGTATGGGCGCGCCCTTCTACGTCCTGGGGCCGCTGGTGACGGATATCGCCCCCGGCTACGACCACATCACCGCTGCCATTGGCGGCGCGGTAGCGGCCATGAGCGGCGCAGCATTCCTGTGCTACGTGACGCCGGCAGAGCATCTGGCGCTGCCCAACGTGGAGGACGTGAAGCAGGGCATCATCGCGTCTAAGATCGCCGCTCACGCGGCGGACATCGCCAAGGGCATCCCCCACGCCCGGGACATCGACGACAAGATGGCAGACGCCCGCCGGGTGCTGGATTGGGACGCGCAGTTCGCCTGCGCCCTGGATCCGGAGACCGCCAAGGCCATCCGCAATGACCGGCTGCCGGAGGATGACCACAGCGATACGTGCAGTATGTGCGGCAAGTTCTGCGCCGTGCGCAGCATGAACAAGGCGTTGGCTGGGGAGTACATCGACATTTTGTAACTGGGTTTTTCCTTGCAAAATCAGGCGGCACCCGGTACAATAAATGGACGACCGAGAACGGCAAAAAGAGGAGGGACAAAGAGCCGATGGGTTCTTTGTCCCTTTTTCATGGGGGAGTCCCCAAGGAGGAGAAAGCTATGACACGTCGCTGTGTGATCATTTCCGGCGGGAGCTATGCGCCGGTGGAAGGCGTGAGGGCGGATGATTTTGTCATCGCCTGTGATAAGGGGTATGTCTACGCCGAGAAGGCGGGCGTCCGCCCTAACCTGCTGGTGGGGGATTTTGACTCCTACGAGGGTGCGCTGCCCTCTGACCTGCCGGTGTGGCGCTATAAGAAGGAGAAGGACGACACGGATACCATGATCGCCATCCGCTACGCGGTGGAGCAGGGATTTGCGCAGGTGGAACTGTTCTGTGCCCTGGGTGGGCGGCTGGATCACCTGTATGCCAACCTCCAGGCGGCGGCCTTTGCGGTGGCCAACGGGGGCTGTCGGGTGACCATCCACGACAGCGAGACCATGATATACGTTCTGACCGAGGGGAGCATCACCCTGCCCCGGCGGGAGGGGTGGTCTCTGTCGGTGTTTGCGGTGTCGGATACCTGTGAGGATGTGTGCATCAAAGGCGGGAAATATCCCCTGGAGCACGGTGTCGTGACCAACTCGTTTCCCATTGGGATGAGCAACCAATGGGCGGCGGAGGAGGTTGAGATCAGCGTGGGGAAGGGGATTTTGATGGTCGTGTCGGCGCGGATGTAGGAATAAGATTCTAAATAGAAAGCCCTATTCGATGTAGATCGTATCGAATAGGGCTTTTTCAAATGGTGTGACCTACAGGGAAAACTGCTCTTCCGTCCAGTGGTCAAAGTGATAAGCATCATTATATATTAAAGTATGAAAGATCAGAGGCAAACTTGAGCGGACTTTGGCGCACTCTTTGACTTATTTCATCACATTGTCTGGAAAGGAAAGTTTGAAGGTTGGAAGTGTGCTGTGCGTTACAAGAGATAGTCGGGATTACCTGATAGATGAGGAAGCGCGGTTCGATTTGCAGTTGGACAAAACGCTTGGAACTGTTATCACAATGAAGCACAATCGTAGTGCGTTCCTCTCCCTGCATTTGGGGGATTTTTTATCTGCCTCTCAAATATGCCAAGTATTATAACCATATCCAGAACCATAGAAAATTGGGAAAATCGACTGTTGTTGACATGGAATGTAAAATGTGATAAAGTAAAAATGGAAATTACAACATTTGCCGAAATGTGAAGGATATAGAAAAAAGAAATTGTTCAGTATTATTCTAAAAAGGAGTAATTTAGGGATGAATAAGGGAGAATTACAAGGAATTAGTGCAAAAAGAAGTTTGAGGGAATTGCTTCTGATTCCAGAAAAATATCATAGATCATGAACGGTGCGCCTGTATCAATCTCGCTGCCTTGTCAGTTTATATTTGCTTTCGTATGATTTGATAGATTGCGTGGAAGAAATGTGAGAGCGGAAACGGCAAGATGGTACAGTCAGGGCAGCGGCTATAGCGATAGTTGAAACAGTTTTCAGTTGCTACTTTTTACTGGAGGGCTCGGAGGACTGTTGATAGATGCTATAGCGCTGCTCTTTTATTTTGCCCCAAAAGAAGAATCCTGGTGTTTCGTGAGATATCGGTGTATGTGAATATAGAAAAAACGAGAGGGATATGTTTTGAAAATAAAAGTATTTATCTTGACTGAGGATAAAGAGTATGCAGAGAAACTGTTCAAATACTTAGGACAACAGTATCGAGACCAAGTAGAGCTGGTGATTTTTACACAGGCCGATAAGATGGTGCTCGAAGCGCGGAAAATGCGGCCAGATCTAGTGTTGCTCGGAGAAGAATTTTGGGAAGAGGAGATCCAACTCCCGCCCAATAGTGAGTTGGTGTTTTTGTCCGAGCGAGCGGAGATCGAAACGATACAGGGAAAGCGAGCGATTGGAAAGTATCAAAAAATTTCTGCCATCTATAAGGAGCTATTGGACATTTGCGCGGAAAAGAAGAGCGTTGGATCCATTACGCTGAAGAAGGGCGGAAAGGAATCGCAAAAGATCCTCTCCTTTTACTCCTGCGCAGGTGGGACCGGCACATCGACCGCAGCAGCTGCGTGTGCAAGACGGCTGGCGGAACAGGGGGGAAGTGTCCTGTACCTCAATTTGGAGTCGTTTGGAACGGCGGATGTGTATTTCTCCGGAGATGGGGACTTTGATTTCAGCCGGGTGATCTACGCGCTGGCGATGTCCAACGGGACGACGCTGATGAAGATGGAAAGCTCGGTGAAAAAAGATCCCAGCGGCGTCTTTTTCTACTCCGGCTGCGCCAATGCATTGGATATGCTGGAATTAGACCAAGAGGTGTTGGATTCGTTGTTTGAGGAGATCGAGAGCTTGACGCAGTTTGAGTGGATCGTTGTTGACATGGACTTTGCCTTAGAGGAAAAGGGGTATCGGCAGTTGGAGCGTTCCCATGCGAACATTTTTGTTTCCGATGGGCGGGAAACTGCCAATACAAAGTTGGAGCGTTGCTTAAACGCCATTGAAATCCTGGCAGCCCAGCGGAAGACGCTTCCGCTCAGCCGTATGTATATCCTCTATAACCGCTTTAGCGGTAAAGGGAGCGAAAAATTGAAGGGCTTAGGGTTTCAAGAAATCGGCGGGATCAACCGGTTTGAGAATGCAACGGCAAAGGAATTGGTGCAGCTGATCGCACAAAATAGCGTATTTGATGGGATCACAAATAAGATAGGTTGGTAAAGATGGATGTCGCATTGGAAAAACAGATCATAGAGCAGGTTCGGCAGTATGTCACCCAGTCGCTGCCGCTGAGTTCTCTGTCCGACGAGGAGCTGGAAAACGCCATCGAACAGGCGGTGGATCGGCAGCTGGGGAAGGTTTATTGCACACCGAAAAAGAAAGCTGAGATGGTGCAGCATATCTATAGCTCTATCCGAGGGTTGGGGCTGCTGGATAATATTCTAAAGGATGCGTCCATCACCGAAGTGATGATCAACGGGCCGGATCATATTTTCATCGAGAAAAATGGGCGTGTACAGCGGTTGAACCGTTCCTTTGAGAGCGAAAAGCGCTTGGAGGATGTGATCCAAAGGATCGTAGGCGGCGCAGGCAGAGAGGTCAACCAATCGACGCCGATCGTAGATACCAGATTGGAGGATGGCTCTCGTGTCAACGTGGTCCTCCCGCCCATTTCGTTGGTCGGCCCGGTTGTGACGATCAGAAAATTTTCGAAGACGCCTATGACCATCGAGCAGCTCATTCGCTATGGGTCCATCACAGAGGAGATCGCAGCGGTGCTGAAGATCCTGGTGGAGGCAAAGTACAATATCTTTATATCCGGCGGGACAGGTTCCGGTAAAACGACCTTCCTGAATGCGCTGTCCAACTACATTCCGCGGGAGGAACGCATCATCACCATCGAGGACTCCGCCGAGTTGCAGATCGCCAATATTGATAATCTGGTGAGCCTGGAGACGAGAAATGCAAACAATTCCGGCGCAGGTGAGATCACGATCAGAGATCTGATCAAATCCTCTCTGCGAATGCGACCGGAACGCATCATTGTAGGCGAAGTGCGAGGGCCGGAAGCGTTGGATATGCTCCAGGCCATGAATACCGGTCATGATGGTTCCCTGTCCACCGGTCACGCAAATTCCACCAGAGATATGCTCAGCCGATTGGAGACGATGGTGTTGCAGGGTGCCTCCGGGATGCCGCTGCAGGCGATCCGGATGCAGATCGCCTCTGCTTTGGATATCATCATCCACCTTTCCAGATTGAGAGACCATTCTCGAAAAACCATGGAGATCACAGAGGTGTTGGGTGTAGAGGATGGCATCATTCAGCTCAATCCGCTCTATGTATTTGAAGAGGATGAAAAGACGACCATCGGGCGCGTCTCGGGACAGCTGAGACGTACCGGCAATGGGATGCAGAATACACACAAGCTGCTGTTAGCAGGCAAAAACGTGGAGATATGAGGGAGAAAGGTTATGAGACGGGAAGAAAGAGAACCGCAATATATTGCGTCGGCACTCAATACGCCCATGTTAAACTACAAAGTCTACTACATGAGCGCGAAAGAAAAGATTCAAAATGTGCTATTGGCGCTGATCGCAGGCGGCGCCACAGGACTGATCTTTTACGGAGGGCAGTTCAAGGATGAGGACGGGATCGCCACTTTGGCCACTTGGATCTCGAATGTCATTATTTTCTTGGTGGTGGGGATCGTCGCCGTATGCGTTTATCTGCCCATGAAGTCCAAGAAGTTAAAGGAGAAACGCAAGGCAGAGATCACCCATCAGTTCCGAGAATTGCTGGCGGCTCTGTCAGCGTCCCTGTCCAGCGGTATGAATATGCTGGAGTCGCTGACCAGTGCGCACAAGGATTTGGAGTTGGAGTACTCTGGGAAGGCTTATATCGTTCAGGAAGTCAAAGAAATGATCGACGGGATGAGCAACAATGTGCCCATAGAGGATATGATGCGTTCCTTTGGCGAGCGGAGCGAGATCGATGATATCAAGAATTTCGGTATCGTCTTCTCTATGTGCTACCGCACCGGCGGCAGCTTGAAGGATATTGTCCGAAGGACAAACGGCATTTTGAGTGAAAAGATCGAGATCGCAGAGGAGATCGAAACTGCGATCGCGTCCAATAAAATGCAGTTTAATGTCATGATGGTATTTCCTGTTGTCATGGTCTTGATCTTGCGTACCATGAGCAGTTCCTTTTCCGCAAGCTTTGCTACCCCGGCGGGTGTCATTGCCATGACCGTGGCGATCGGGATCTTCATAGGGGCATATAAGCTGGGACAGGCAATTATGGATGTAAAGGGGTAAGCGATGGCACGATATATCATTCTTGGGGTAGGCACCATCCTTGCGGTGCTGTTCTACGTCCAACTTCAGCGTGGGGAGCAGTATGGCCAGATCTTAGAGAGCTTGGACGAGGGTCAGTTCCCGCTGAAGGACTTGTATGTGGCTGGATTTGCATGGAGTATTGCAGGGCCGTTCCACTTCCAGGGGAAGACCGCCGCACGGCTCAAGCGAGAGGCAGCGCTGCTGTATGGCGAGCAGTATGCGGAGTACTATGCCAATGTCGCATGGGCGCAAGCGTTTACCTTGCCCCATTTGGTGTTGGTCTTGATGGTATTATTGGCGGGGTTGCTCTACCCTATGCACCGATTTTTGATCGCGATGGGGCTGTTCGGCGCCGTCATCGCCGGGGTATATAGCCTGACCAATATGAAGAACACCCTGGACAAGCGCAGAGATTCGTGTGATGCGGAGCTGGCAGAGGTGGTCTCCACAATGGCAGTGCTGCTCAACTCCGGCATGGTGCTGCGAGAGGTTTGGAAGCTGGTCAGCACCAGCGGTTCCGGCGTCATCTATGAATTGATGCGCGGGGCAACGGACGATATGAATAACGGTGTTTCCGAGATCGACGCCATCTATCGGTTCGGCAGATTGTCCGGTTCCATGGAGGTAAAGAAGTTTACCAGCGCCCTGGTGCAGAGCATGGAAAAGGGCGGCGCGGAACTGAGCACATTTATGGAGCGGCAATCCTCGGAGCTTTGGAATTTCAAGCGACAGAAGCTGTTGCAGAGCGGCGAAAAAGCGGCCACAAAGCTGCTGCTGCCCATCATGCTGATCTTTATCGGCATTCTTATCATTGTCATGACTGCGGCCTTTGCTGGGGCGCTGTTTTGAAATCTAAAGAAAAGGAGAATAAAACATGGAACGAATCAATCAGATGCTGGTCACGCTGTACCTGACCGTGACTGGCGCATGGGAGGACTTCAAGGAGTCGGAACGTGGGGATACCAACTTTGTCTCTATGCTGTT
Organism: uncultured Oscillospiraceae bacterium; assembly: GCA_934597165.1. GTDB lineage: Bacteria > Bacillota > Clostridia > Oscillospirales > Oscillospiraceae > Onthomonas. Next base: position 69,633 of record CAKTQP010000001.1, on the reverse strand, counting down.
GATCATTGGCATCGTAGTTGTGTTGGCAATCGCTTTCCTTACTCTCGGTACTAACGTCATGAAGACAGTGACTAAAAAAGTGACCGACTTTTTGAATAGTCTGTAATAATACGATTGAACTGTAGGAGGACATACAATGGCAGCAATTATTTGTGGGTTGATCTGGAGCGGCCTTACCGGAGCGGCTCTGATGGGAACGATATGGTGGAGCTTGCCCAGATTAGCCCACAAAAAAGGACTTGCCAGAGATGCTCTCCCGGCGGAACCTGCGGATGCAGCAGCTGCATCCGCAGAAGGACAGGAACAGCCGGCAGGAAAACGGTATCTGACCACCAAGTGGATCGTGGTGCTCTGTATTGGTGTCCTGCTGGCTGGCCTGTGCGGTTGGCGTAGTTTTCAAACGACGGATACTTGGGTCAGTATGGTAAAGGTGTTGATCGCCTTCCTGGTGCTGGCCTGCGCATCGGTGACAGATGCGGAATTATTTTTGATCCCCAACAAATACCCGCTGATCCTGGTCGTGAGCAGAGTGCTCTGCATCATCCCAGAATTGGTCGTGGCACGGGAGAATGTCCTCTCCCGTCTGTTCAGCAGTGTGCTGGGCGCGGTCTTTTGTTTGATCGTTTTAATGCTTACTTCGAAGATAACGCGAGGCGGATTGGGATATGGCGACGTGAAGCTGTTGTCTGCACTGGGGTTCCTGTGCGGGCTTTATATGGCCATCTACACCCTTGTCATCTCCTGCTTCCTGTGCGCGTTGGTTTCGATTGGATTACTGGTTACAAAGAAGAAAAAAATGAAAGACATCCTGCCCATGGGCCCGTTTGTCTTTTTTGGATATATGATTGTACTTTTGCTTGCGATTTATTGAGGGAGAAGGAGAGAGGAGAAGCGTATGAATATAGGGAAAAAAGGCGTTTCCATTCTATTAGCTGTGCTGATCGTTTTAGGCTGGGGCGCTTGTGTGCTGAAGATCGGGGCGGAAAGCGACCCGGAAGAAACGGCCAGAACGGGGAGCTACCGCAGCAGCATCACCCTTGCCGAGGATTACATGAAGCGTGGGCTATATCAAAAGGCAGCGGAAGAGTATGAAAACGCGGTTTCCCTGAAGGATAAGGAAGCGGATTGGGAGGCGCTCCTAAAGGCGAGAAAAAGCCGTTATGAGGAAGAGGAGGACAGCCTGGATGATTACCTGAGCAGCGCGAAAAAAGCGGCGCGTTCCTATCGGAAAAATGTGGCGTTCTGTACGACGGCAGCTGAGCTGAGCGTCCAAGCAGATGACTATAGCGGCGCGTATCGAATCCTGGAGCAGGCCAAACAGGCCGGTGTAGAGGATAAAAAGGTCGATCAGCTCTATACACAGGTAAAATACAGCTATGAGATTTTGAGCACGGAATACAATACCATCCGCTCCGCGTGCAATGGATATTACAGCGTTGAGCTAGGCGGGCATTGGGGTGTCCTCACGACAAGCGGGCGAAAAGTGGTGAAGGAACAGTATACGTTCTTAGGGCCGATGAACCAAGACGGGATTTTTGTCTGTGCCGTCAACGGAGCAGGCGCATTAGACGATATGGATGGCGTTGTGCAAGGGAAGTTGAAATTTGTCCCTCAGGATGCAGGCGTGTATGGGGAGGAATTGGTTCCGATCCTCGCCCAAAACCAGTGGAGCTATTACAACTTGTTGGGAGACAAGCAGTTCGGTGAATACCAATTCGCTGGGAGCTTCCAAGATGGCGCAGCAGCGGTGCAGACCGCAAAGGGTTGGACGCTGATCGACGCAGAAGGGAAAAACGCATCGGATACGGTTTATCAGGAGATCCGCGTCAACAAAGATGGAAGCTACAAAGTAGACGATGTGATGTTGGCGAAAAAAGAGGGGAGTTACCACCTTTTTGATAAAAAAGAGAACCAGATCGGTGACTTTGCCTGTGACGATGTAGATGTTATGACGCAGGACGGTATCTTTGCGTTCCAAAAGAACGGGAAGTGGGGCTTTGCGGATCAGGAAGGAAACGAGATCATCAAAGCGCACTATGAGAAGGCGAAGAGCTTTTCCAACGGCCTTGCGGCGGTTTGCAGCAATGGGAAATGGGGCTTTATCAACCAGCAGGATGAATTGGTCATTCCCTGTGATTTTGTAGATGCAGATTACTTTGCGGATACCGGATGCTGTATGGTTCAGACAAAGGCCAGCGCATGGCAGCTCATTCAGCTGCGGATCTGGCCCTAACGGAGCGATGAGATGAGAGGCAGACTGCAAGCGCAGGCTGCCCGACGATAGGAAAAGGAGAGTAGAAGATGACGGCAGGAAAGAAGCGTATTTTGATCGGTTTATTGGCAGGAAGTATGCTGTTGGCATCTGCTTGCGGCGGCGCTGCGGCAGGCGGGGGCGAGACTGTTTCCGAAACGAACACACCGGATGAATCCTATTTTAAGTGGGACGATTACGGCGAAAATGAGAACATCATCATTGGCCTGACGGAAGAAGGACAGAAACAGAAAAAGCTCGTCATCCCCGCACGGTGTGAGGGCTTTGGAGGCAGCGTCTTTGCGGGAAGCCTCCAGACAGAGAGCGTGGAATTTGAATCCAGCAAGGATATTGTGCTGAGCAATGCGTTTATGGGGTCTGAAACCGTAAAAAGCGTCAGCTTGCCGGAAGAGCTGACGACAATAAGCGACCAGGCGTTTTCTAGCGCATATGCCTTAGAGACGATCGTGATCCCGGAGGGAGTTACGCAGATCGGAGAGGATGCGTTCTGTGATTGTCAAAACCTGAAAGAGGTCGTATTCCAAGGACAGGCGGTGACAGAGCTTGGCGCATCTGCATTCTCTGGATGCGTGAACCTGGCTGAAGTGACCCTTCCGGACAGTATTACGGACATCAAGGATCATTGCTTTTATCGGTGTGAGAGCTTGACCGCGCTGACGCTGCCGAAGAATGTGAAGACGCTGGATCGCTTGCTGTTGATGCGCTCTGCCGTAAAAGACATCTATATTCCGGCAGAAGCTCAGATGGAAGCAGTGGCAGAGGATGCGTTGCAGACGGGGAAGGACACTTCGGTCCATGTACAAAGTGGGTCTTGGGCAGCGGAGAGAACGGATATTTGGGAAGGCATGGGACTGACGGTTGTGAGCTGATGCAGCAAGGAACAGAGCGAGAGGGATGGAAACGGCGATGAAGGATCGGGAAAAAAATTGCGAGAGCGGCATGATCATATTAGAAGGTACGTTTTGTATCCTGATCTGTCTGCTCGTAACATTGTTGTTGATGAGTTTGGGATTTTACCTATATCAACGGGTCATGGTCACGGTGGTGACCAATGAGGTGGCGACAACGGTGGCAGAGACCTATAAATTGACCGATGCGGAGGATAGCGCCCATGTCACCATCGATCATGCGCGGAAAACGCGGCTGTTTCGGTATTTGTTCAACGGGAAAGGCTACGTAAAGGCCAATGAAAGCAAGGCCAGGCAATATGCAAACGCCCGCTTGACAAAGACTTCGCTTGCGGTCATCAAACGCGCACCCACGGTATCGGTCAGTGCGATCCATGATGATGTGGGAAGGTATCACTATAAGGTGGTCGTCTCACAGAAGTACACGTTTTTGTTGGGCGAGCTGCTGAAACTGATCGGGATCGATACAACACAGGATATCTCGTCCACTTCCTATGTGCGCGGGGCGGATATCCTCCACTATGTCAATTCAGTGCGTACCGTGAAGTATTTTACTTCCGCGCGGGGGGGCATCGGGAAGGCAGTGGAAAGCTGCATCAAAGCGGTGCGCTCCTTGGCTACCCTGGTGAAAGATGTCACCACTGTGGAGACGCCTGCACAGCCGGGATTCGGCGGCAGCGATGGCGGCGGCGGTGGTTTCCGAGGCGACAGTGACGGCGGTGGTGGCGGATTCCGAGGCAGCGACAGCGACAACGGCGGTTTCCGATAAAGAAGAAGCGGCAAGTAGAGGAAATGGCGAAGAGAAAGATAATGGAGGGGAAGGAATTGAAAAAAGGGTTGCGTGTGCTGAGGAATGGATGGAGGCGCCTGTTCAGCAAGTATATCAGTGGGACAAAGGGCGTCATCTCTATTTTTTTGGCGATTTTGATGATGCCGATCTTGTCTCTTTCCCTCCTGTTGGTTGAGTCGGTGCGTTACCAAAATGCGATGGAATCCGTGCAGGAGCTGCTTGCCAGCGCCGGACTTTCCACCTTGGGCAATTACGATTCCTATTTGGATGAGCGGTTCGGCTTGATGGGGATTGACCAAGGGGATGACGCGGATCATGTTTCCAAGACGTTTCAGTCCTACGTAGAGAAAAACGCCAACGTGTTGGGGAAAAGTGCAACCTTTCGTGAGGTATCCGCGGAAGGGTGCTATCCGCTGTCCGACACTGGCGTGTTAAAGCAGCAGCTTTTGGAGTATAGCCAGTACACCGTCAGCACGAAGGCGTTGAGCGATGCAGTGGATCTGGACAAGTTATTGGAAGCCCTTGGGAAGAAGAAACTGGAGAAAATTGGACAGTGTGCGGAAGTGGTTGAGAAATCTGCGGACGCGGTTTCTAATGTAGCAGATGCGATAGAAAGCGTTCGTAACTTCAAAAGGGCACAGGAAAAATATGAAAATAAAGTAGAGAACTATCAGGAGAAGTATGAAGCCTTTAAAAATGCAGTTGTCGAATTGGCGCAGGCGATCAAGGTAGAGGAAGACAAAGCGAAAAAGGATAACGGTGGAACGGAAAACCAAGATGCAGAGGACGTTTATGAGACTGAATCAGTAAAAAAGGCAATGACAAAAGCGAAGAAAGCGAGAGATAACTATAAAAGCGCCGCAGGAAAGGTGAAGAAAGAAGTAGACGCAGTATGCTCCAGCATAACAAGCTTTGTCGATAAGGCACAGAGCGCCGACAAAAACATACAGAAAGTGGAAGATTCCACAGTGGGGCAGGAGGTGGATGCTCCCGGTGATGGCGTAGTAAGGGAAAGCAAAGACGCGACAGATGATTATGTAAGACAGACCATAAGGTCTATGGTAAACATAGTAAATAGGAACATCGGGACAGATTATAAGGATAAGGCAGAAGCCGTAAAACGGAAATTGACTGACCAGGAAGAGAAATTGAGGCTGTTCAAAGCAGATGAAGTGACCAGTTCCTGGAAGGAAAAAGACGTCAAGGAAAGGTATGGCCCGGTCGATACCAAGATCACGATAAGTGCGACCCTTGCGTCCGATCTGGATGGGATGGCCAAACGGATCGACAGCGATTCCAAGGTCGATGAGGAGGCGATATCCGGAATAGAAGGAATGATGGAAACAGTTGACAATTTGCTGAACATCAAGTTCCTCTATGACGGGGCGCTGAATGCCCGGGTGGGAGCAAACTATATGTATGCGCAAGTAGAGCCATCGCTGTTTGGCTCGTTCGCAACGGATAGCATAGAGACTTTCCTGCGTGCTGGACATGACCTGTTGGACGGACTCAAAGGCAATGTGCAGGGGGACAACATTATCAAACGGATATGGAACAGATTGACAAAGGTGATATCCGGGTTAGCGGAGATTTTGAAGGCGGCGGCTGAATTTTTGCTCGCCATGGCGGCATTTGCGGCAACAACCATAGGACAGATCGCCACCCTGATGACAAAGGGAACACAGGTGCTGGAAAACTGGCTGCTGGCGTCCTATGTTGCCTATGATTTTCCCAGCAGAGTGGATGCCAGAGAAAACGGAGGATCGAGCATTACCGGGTACTCTTACGGGAAGATTTATAATCTTGCAGGGAAAAAGCAGGGCTCGGATCTGGGCGGTTCCTTGCGGGAATATGCTGCCGGCGGAGATGGGACAAGGGATAACCCGATGTTCTTCGGGGCGGAGCAGGAATATGTTCTGTCCGGTGAAGACTCGGAGATCGGCAACCAAGTTGCGGCGGTAACAGGACTGTTCGCGCTGAGGATGATCTTCGATACGCCGACGGTACTGGCAGACCGTACGGTACAGGCGATCGCGGCGTTTTCTACCATCGCTTCGTGGGTCGTGGTCATTCTGTACATTATTTTGGAGGCTGCGTGCGATACGCTGCTGATCGTGAATGGCAGGAGTGTACATCTGTATAAAACGTTTTGCTATAGCACCCCCATCGGACTGCCGGAATTTTTTGTGGAGCTGAGTAAAGCGACGGGTGTGACAGAGTCCACTAAGACGATGTTTGAAGACTATCAGAAAAAACAGTATACAAAATTCGGCAGCTTTGCCAAGCGGAAAGGGCCGTTGGGAGATGGCGTCTGTTCCATGGGATATAACGAGTATATGAAGCTGATGATGTTGCTGTCTGTGAGTCAAGAGGATCTGCTCAAGAGGATTCAAAACATCATCCAGATGGAATCGGCACAGGAGTATCGAACCCAACACCAATTCAACTTGGATCGGGCGTATACATACATCTACAGCAAAGCGGATGTGACACTCAATCCGATGTTCCATTTGGACACGCTGACTAAGAATGGGCTGTTCCGGTTCCACAGGGAAGCATATTCGGGCTATTAAGAAGAGAGAGGGGCGAAAAACAATATGAAGTGGCTCAAAGAGGAAGATGGGACGATCATATTAGAAACAAGTTTTGTGCTGCCGCTCTTTATCCTGGTGATCGCGTTTGTGTATGGGATATTCGTGATCGTCAATGCGCAAAACGTGATGACCCATACGTTGATCCAGACAACAGACAGCCTAGCGCTGGACGCCTATCTCAACACGCACGTCAATTCGGTCACAGAAGCCAACGACGCCTGGGACACCATTGGGCAATGGAGCAGCTTGAGCGATATGGTGATGGATGCTAGCCGGACGTTCAACAATGAATACTTTGCGTCCAGTGCCTCCGCCACCAGTGAGATCGCAAAGAAGCGGTTTATTGGTTATCTCAATGGTGGAGATCGGAACCAGGCAGTGGAAAAGCTGAAAGCGTTAAAGGTGGCTGGCGGACTGGACGGCGTGAAGTTTTCAGTGGTGCAGGCAGGTTCTGATATTACGGTGAGCATAGAATATGAATTGCAGTTTCTGATCGACATCGGCGGCGCGGGAAGGATTCCGATGAAGCAGTCGTTTACCGCTCAGTTATGGTCCTGAAACAAATTGTGAAAACGAGGATGAGGAATACAAACCATGAAGAAACAAAAACAACAAAACATAGGCTTCCAAGTTCCGGGGTTCCAGACTCCCAATGGCTATCCGGGAGAGGGGCAGCAGGAGGCGTTTTCGAATATGCAGGGCGGATTCACTGACAGTGCTCTGCCTGATTTCAGCAGGATGACCAAGCAGGAGCTGAAACAGTTTGATAATACGGAGGGTTCTTATAAGCGGCTGTTAGGTGGAAAACCGATCACCTGGTTTTGGCTGATGAACCACTATAGTAAGCCCAATGCAGCTGCATACAAACGCCAGAAAGCGTTAGCAAAGGCGGAGAAACAGCAGCGGGGACAGCAGGAGCAGTGGTATATCCCGCCGGAGGAATTTGAAGAACAGTACGAGGAACAGCGGTATATTGAACAGAAGCCGATCATGGAGCAGGAGCGGGTCTATCCGACCCCGGAGCCGACGGCGGAAAATTATGGCGCGACCGTTATCATCCAGGGAACGAGTGGACAAACGGAAGAAAAAAGTGTGTGTACACTGGATTGCATCGGGTTTGACCGCGTGGTAGATATCAAAAAATTCCCCTTCCGCATTGGCAGAAATGCAGAGTGTGTGGATCTGTGTATCGCGGATAATCCGGTCGTGAGCGCGGTTCATGCGGAGATCACAGCGCAATTTGACACATTCTATATCACCGATCTGAACTCGACGAACCATGTGTATATCAATGAAATGGAAATCCCTCCGCAGCGGAAGGTTGCCTTGGCGGATGGCGATCGCCTCACCCTTGGCAGCGAAAAATTTGTTTTCCATATCAATGCGCAAGCGCAGCGGATCTGACCGGCGAGAGAGGGAGAGAGTGTGGCATACTTAAAGATGGAACTAGAGGATCATGGTACATTCGCGACCTATGATCTATCGGAAGAGGAAGCGATTGATTTTGTCACCCTAGGGATGCTGAACGCCAATGCACTAGATGGTGTACTGCCCTTCCAGTTGCTTCAGGTGGATGGAAAGCGCAGCTTTCGGTACAACGTAAGTGACCGGACAACATTAGATGCATTCCTTTCCAATGGCGTCACTGCAATGCAGATTTTTAGCATTTTTCAGGACGTGGCAGAAACGGTTGTCAATGCAAAGGAGTACATGATAGAAGAACACTCCTTCTTGTTTGACCTCCAGACCGTATTTGTGGATGCGGAGGGCAGAGGCTGCCTGATCTGTCTCCCGGTCAAGAAGTATCTGGGGCAGACGATGCAGGCATTCTGCAATACGATCATCCAGAGCGTGGATGTGTCCAATCTATCGGGAAGAAACCTGTTTGCAGAGCTGAAAGGCTGTTTGGAAGAGCCGGATTTTAACGCGGAAACGTTTGCAAAGCGCTTGCAGCAGGTCAAGCTAAAGAGATTGGTCAGTGGCGAGGAAGAAAATGTTGTGCTGAAACGAGCGGAACGGATGTCAGCGCAAACAGACCAAAGCGATGGAGCGCCTCTGCTGCTGCATGGGACGGAATGGGATGACAGCGCGGAAGGGGGATGGGGCAAAACGGTGTTCATGCCCCTTCAGCGCAAGGAAAAAGAACCGGAGCCGGAGCCTGTCCTGCCTCCCATGGCTGAGGAGATGCAGCAGACAGGGAAGCCGCTGGATAAAACGGTGTTTATGCCCGTGGCAGAGCAAAGAGCGAAGGAGCCGTTCCAAAGTGCGGAAGGACCGATCATCCTGCACAATCGAGAGGGTATCCTGCCTGACTTAGGCGATGGGACAGTGGTTCTTGCAAATGGAAACACAGAGGATGTGTTTCATGGAGAAGATGTAACGCAGTGCCTGATGAATCGGGAATATGCCCGAGGATATTTGGTGAGAGCGTCTACAGGCGAAAAGATCGCGATCACAGAAACGGAGTTCCGAATTGGGAAAAGCCATCGAGAGACGGATTATTGCGTGGAAGGGAATCCGGCAGTCAGCCGCCATCATGCGAAGATCATACAGCGTGGAGATTTCTTCTGGCTGATCGACACCGATTCCAAAAATCGGACGTATGTGGATCAGAAAGTGATCGAAAGCAACCGTGAGGTGAGTCTGTCCCATGGAACGCAGATCCGGTTTGCAGATGAGGACTTTACCTTTTTGATCGAAGAGGCGTCGGCTTATTATGAATGAAGTGATGTTTTATGGCGGACTCATCGTCACAGGCGTCTCGCTTGTGGCTGGTGGGATATGCCTATGGATATTCCGGTTAAAGAGAGCGCGGCTGCGGAAACAGCTAGAGGAAGCGTATGGGGAAAAGGAATAGAGAGATAAGGAAACGGTGATATGGCAGAAATAATTGCGTCGACCTATGAGATCATTGAAAAAATAGGGTCTGGCGGCGGTGGTGACATCTACCTGGCAAACCACCTTCGATTAGGGAAGAAAGTCGTTTTGAAAGCGGATAAACGAGAGATCACAACACCGCCTGAACTGTTGCGGCGAGAGGTGGATGTGTTAAAAGAGTTGAGTCATACGTACATTCCGCAAGTATATGACTTTTTTGTTCAGGATGGTATCGTCTATACGGTCATTGATTACATAGAAGGAGAAAGCCTGGACAAACCCTTAAAGCGAGGGGAAGTGTTTTCGCAGCGTCAGGTCATTATGTGGGCAAAGCAATTGTTGTCGGCGCTGAGCTACCTGCACCGTCCGATACACGGTGATCCGCCCCGCGGGTTTGTACACAGTGATATCAAGCCGGCGAATCTAATGCGTACACGCAATGGTGATATTTGCTTGATCGACTTCAATATCACCTTGGCCCTTGGGGAGACGAGCACCATCGGCCGCAGCGCAGGATATGCCTCTCCAGAACACTATGGACTTGACTTTTCCACAGACGGCGAAACGCAGTCTACTGGAGGCGTCACGGAAGAGCTGACAGAGGAGTTGACGGAAGCACAAGCAGCACCGGACGATGAGGAAACGGCTACCGTCTCTTTGGCAGATCCCAAAGGGCGGAACCGGGAGCTAGACCCGCTGACCGTGTCCCTACCTAGAGAGGAGAAGGGGCAGAAGCGGATTGCAAAGACTGCCGCTCTGCCCAAGGGAAAAAAGCGGGTGATCGTGCCTGACGTGCGCTCGGATATTTATAGTGTGGGCGCCACGTTGTACCACCTGTTGAGCGGCGTCCGTCCAGAAAAAAACGCGAAAGAAGTCGTACCGCTTTCCGCAGATCGTGATAGCCTGCAACTGGTCAAGATCATCACAAAGGCGATGAATCCCAATCCGGATCTTAGATACCAGACTGCGGATGAAATGCTGTATGACCTGACGCATTTGCATGAAAATGATCCACGCGCCATTCGGCTGAGAAAGCAGCAGCGATGGGTGTGTGCCTTACTGGCGGTCTGTACGTTGACAGGACTTGTGTTTACCTTTGTGGGACTAAAGCGGATGCAGACGACAGAGAAATGGTTGAAGTTAGCGGAGTATTCCCAAAACGCGTTGACGGCAGGAGATTTGGAGGCCGCAGTTGACTATGCGGTGCAAGCGGTGCCTATGCGCTCTGATCTCCTCACACCGGCAGCGGTTGCGCAGGGACAGCGTGCGTTGGCAGATGCGCTTGGCGTATACGATCTGGCAGATGGATATAAAGCAACTCGGACGGTGGAATTGCCGTCAGAGGTGTTGTATCTGCAATGTTCACCCAATGGAAACGCGGCGGCTTGTGTGTGTTCAGGCGAGGTCATCGTATTTGATACGCAAACCGGCGAAAAAATGGCAAGCCTTCCGGCAGAGAAGTCCGCATTGGCGGAAGCGCACTTTTTGAGCGACGATGTTGTCCTGTATTCCGGCGTGGACGGACTTAGGGCATACGACATCAAGGCGCAGAAAGCGCTGTGGAAGGGGAAACCTGCCACCGCCATCCGTATCTCTGGCGATGGAAAATCCGTGGCAGCGGTTTATAAAGAAGAGTCCTTTGCGACGGTGTATGATGCCGCTACTGGTAAGGCCAAGGAGACGGTCAGCTTTCAGGGAAAGCAGCAGCGGGTGACGGTGAATGATCGGTTTGCCAATCCGAATGATAATCTATTGGCGATCAATCAGGATGGTACGAAGCTGAGTGCGAGCTTTGCAGATGGCTCATTGGTGTTGTACGATCTCAGCCGTCCTGGGGAACCGGCAACGATCTTAGATCGTTCCGTACCGTACGTGCACTTTGAAGGCGGTTTTTATGAGAACTATTTGGCCTTCTCCGCCTCAACTGATTCCAAATCCGTTTTTGCTGTTGTAGATGCGGATACAAAAGAGCAGACGGGCGGCTTCAGTGAGGACGGGATGTTTGGAGTGCAAACAGATGAGAATGGGATTTATGTTGCCTATGATAATATCCTGGTGAAGATGCACCCGGTAACAGGGGAACAAACTCCTTTGGTGAGCACGAAGGAGACCATTCGGCATTTTGCGGTTGATGGTGACCAGGCTGTCATCGCGACCGAGGAAGGGTTTGCGTTTTATGGGAAGGATGCAAAGCTGGTCTCCAGTTATCAAAATCAAAACAGAAGTGATCTCGTTCCAATAGCCAATGGCACAGCACTGGTTGGCAGTATGGATGCTCCGATCGTGCGTGTGTTAAGACAGGAAGAACATGGGTCACAGAATGTCTTCTCCTATGATCCGGCCTATGAGCATGATGAGGCGCGCGTAAGCACGGATAGAAAAACGGTGATGCTATTTTCGTGTAATGGGTTTGCCATCTACGATAAAACGGGAAAGGTCGTCAAAAAGGCAACGCTTCCAGAACCGGAGCAGATGTATGACCAGCAGTTTATCCGGGATCAAAAGGGAGACCGCCTTGAGGTGACCTATTATGATGGTCTCGTTCGAACGTATGACGCTGCCACAGGAGAGCGATTGGCGGAAGAGAGGCGAGATGCTCCAGATCTAACATTGGAAGAAGAATTTGTCACGAAAAATTACCGCATTGTCTCACCACTGCATGGTGCGCCGGAGGTACACGATTTAGAATCTGATCGGCTTTTGTACCAGCTTGCGGAGGACGCATACCTAACTTACGTGACCCAAGTGGAGGATTACCTTGTGACACAGTATGTCACGGCGGACGGTTCTTGCTATGGACAGCTTTTGAATGAAAACTGTGAGGTAGTAGCGGATCTGCCATATCTGTGCGATATTGCGGATGGGACATTTTTCTTTGACTATCCCAGTGGAACGATACGTCAATCTCGTATCTATAACTTAGAGCAACTGATTCAAATTGCGAAAAATCAAAAAGGAGAGCAAAAGAAATGAAGAAACTCAGGCAAGTGTTGACGATACTATTAGCGGTAGCGCTGATCGTATCGGTGACAGGGAATTCCGGCGCGATCGCGTTAGCGGCGGAGGGAGACAGCGCATCTGTGGCAGCGGAGAGCGTAGAGCCTGCCGCAGCGAAGGAGAAGGAGGACGCCGCAGAAGGCGCGGCATCCGAATCTGGAAAGGAAGAGGAAGCGCAGACGGAAGCTGGTGCAAAAGAGGAAAAAGAAGCCGCAGATCAGTCGGAAGAAGAGAAAAAGGAACCAGAAAAGGGCGAAGAGAAAAGCGAACAGAGCACTGCGGAAAAGGATTCAGAGCAACTGGATTATGAGGCAGTGAAGAAGGTCAAAGCGCTTTTTGAAGCGCTCCCGAAGGCAGAAGATGTGTCTAAAATGACAGAAGCAGAGCTGGAATCTGCGGTAAAGGACACAGAGCAGGCTTTGGATGCGTTTGAAGCGCTGGGAGAGAAAGAAAGCGACTATTTCCAGACGGAAGAGGCGGAGCTGTACCAAGCGGTAACAGTGGAGCTGTGCGAGGCTTTGGCGAAGGTTGCGGATGACGGCGTGGCGCCGATGTCTTTGTTGCCGTTGCGGGAAGAGAAGGCGTATCTGGTGGTCGGAGATCACGATGGCTTGGATATTTCGGCAATTCCGTTGCAAATTATATTGAAGTGCTTATTGGATACCCACGGAAACAATATTGAGATCGATCCGGATGCGAAAGTCGTCTGGACTTACTTTAAGGATTCCGAGGGAAAGGTGATTCAAGACGAGTACCATGAAATTGGGAGAAATGATACCGTAGACTTATCCCTTTTTGAAGAGAATGATAAGTATAAAATGGAACTGATTATCGGGAGCGGTAAGCAGTTAGACCAAAGCTGTGTGCGCTATCTTGTCACGGTATACCTTTCTGATCAAGTGCAAGACCTTATTCGGTATGAATTGTATGCGCAGGATGAGGATGGGACACGTCATAAAGTAGAACCAAAAACAACCCTGTTCCGTTATACGGGTGACTCAGAGCTATTGAAATTTATTGAGTCGACAACTGGGTGTAGTGACTCCACACAAAGAGGAGTGATTGTGCCCGGGCATAAGAAAGGAACAGAGTACTATTTAGGGATAAAATCAGATATCGCGGAGCATCCGTTTATTGATGTTGAAGTTGTAACTTTTACAGAATATTTTAAATATAAATTATATCAAAAGATCGGTGTGGACTATGAATATAAAACCATTACGGATCAGATATTAAACCAGGATATGCGGAAAGAAAATGCTGGTTATAAAAAAACTTGGGATAAGCCGCAAATATCATCTGAAGCAGTAGGAATAGATAATACATTATTTATTGTCTACAAATTGGCAAGTACGGGAGAAGTCTCAGCAGTTCAATCTGTGACCTATTATGTGGATGATGACGGTAGGTACTTTGAGGAAGAAGCGTTCGAAAACAGTAGCGGAAAGATGGAGAATATAGTGCTTGACACAACAACCACTATGGTTGAAAGTGTTTCCGGATTCGATGATTTTGAATCACATATTGTTTTTCTCAAAAAGGGATATGATATTGATTCGGAATATTATTTTGCACTTAATATACACGATCCTGCTTGGGAAGAAGGAAACACCCATGTAGTAAAAGCGGTAGTTGGCCTTTATAGTTCCCTTGAAGAAGCGAAAGATCAGGAGGACATTAAAGACCAGTTGCTTCCCACAGATAAGACCAAAGTGCCTTATGGATATAAAGCAAATTATAATGCCGCGGATGGCGGAGTAAAATTTACAGTGTTTTTTGACGATGGTACGTACCAAAAGGTGTTGGTCCTATTTGCGCCGTATGAAGGGTATGAAAATGTCGTCAAATATGAAAAGTTTAGCAACCTGCCGATCGTTGGCGCTCAGGATCCGTGGTTCCGAGTCACTGGTGTTCAGGACGAAAACGGCAAGGCATTGGATGCCTATGTTGTTGAGAATGGGAAGACCATCAATATGGACACCATGTACGGCTATGGTTACCAAACGATCTTTATCAACGATTCGGTGGATAAGATCAAACCGGTGTTTTCCTTGGCAAACTCTGAGGAAGTAAAGGTTTCCAAAATCTATATCAACGGAGGCAAGGAGTTTAAGCAAGGGGATACGATCGACTGCTCGAAACAAGAGACCAATGTGACCTTCCACGTGACGATCAAAGATAGCAATGGGGAACATACCAAAAACTATAATGTGTCGTTTGTGAAGAAGTATTCTGGACCGAAGCTGTATGTCACAGACCCGAAAGGGGAGAAGGATGAAGATCCCGTTCGGTCGGTATTCCTGGATGAATACTTTGAGTATAAACACGATATCTTTATTGCCAACCTGGGCGATCAGGAATTGACCGGGCTGCGTGTGGAATTAGATGCGACGAATTGCAAACTAGATGACTATTGGACGGTTGGCGGAGAGAAGAATGATACATTGGCTCCGTTTACGACCACTTCCACCGATGCAACAAAGTATGGCGAACTGGCAAATATCGCAAAGATTCGCTTGCGTCCTGATGGCGAAGGTGATGTTCAGGGGACACTGAAGATCTATGCGGATGGACAGGAACCGATTACGATCAAGTTGTCCGGTCGTGCCCAAAACCCCAAGATCACAACAACATCTCTGGATTCTGCAGTCAAATACGTCCCCTATTCCTACCTGATCGCTACAAACAATATGTACGACTGGACCAGCGTAAAATTTACCCAGACCGGTGATCTTCCGGAAGGTTTGACATTTATTGAGTCTACAGGTGAAATTTATGGCGTTCCCCAGGAGACGGGTACCTTTAACTTTAGTGTTACTGCGGAATTTACAAGCGAGACCTACTCGTTTGAACCGTCTACAGCGGACTTCACATTGACAGTGGACGATAATACGAACGGAAATGTTTACAACGAGACAGACAGTGGGTATAGCATTTTGAACGCAGTTGGTACCGATCTTGGCGGACATGACTATGTTTTGGAGGATTACGGGGACGAAGTGTTCCGCTCCGAAGGTGTGTTGGATCAGTTTGTTGATCTGTGGCTCAATGGCGAGAAGCTGGAAAAGGATGTAGACTATAAAGCGGAGAGCGGCAGCACGAGGATCACGATCTATAGACAGACATTCCAGAAAAAAGCAAAAGACGGCAGAAATACACTGGCCGCTGAATTCCGTACAACGGATACGGCAAACAAAAATACTTCGGATAATAAGAACCCTCTGAAGCGTACTGCCCAGAACTTCAGAATTGTCAAGAACACAGAGAAACCCACGCCAAATCCTAACAACCCCAATAACCCCAACCAGAACCCGAACCAAAATTCCAACCAGAATAGACCTGGAAACCGGCCGCAGCAGACGGGAACAAATTCTGTTCAAAACAACGGCAACCTTGCCACGGACAGTAACCATGTGACTTGCGTTGCGTATGTAGTGGACAGAAATGGCACCGCTGTGCCGGGCTTGGCGCTGGAGCTGCACTCGAAACCGCAGTATGCAACGACAAGTGCGAGCGGATTTGCATCGTTCTATAACGTGGAATACGGCGCACATACGCTGTATGTGAAGGGCGAGAAGGGACAGATTACGACACAGTTTAATCTCGTAGCAGGGAATGCGCTGGCTAAGAATGGCAATACCATTACTGTGCCGAGAGGAACTGCATTTACGCTGAAGATGGAATATGATGGCACGTCGTTGTCGTTGGTATCCATTCAAAGTGGAAATCTGGCCGGCACTGGAAACCCCAAAACGGGGGATGCAGCGGCTCCTAGAGTGTGGATGGCATTGCTGTTCATCGCATTTGTTGGATGCATCGCGGTATGTAAGTGCATGAAAAAAAGTGAGGATAACTAACAGCTGAACGATACAAAAATGCCCGTCTTATGACGGGCATTTTTATGCTGCGCGCTGGCGCAAGGGGATGCGTGCAACGAACCGAAATTGGATCCATTTGACCGCAAAACACCCTGCAAGCTTCTACCGTCTTGCAGGGTGCCCTTCGATTGCTTTGCGTGAGGAATATCTTTGCCAGGCGTTCCGGCGGCGCTTTTCTTGACTGCCCCCAAAATATAAAGTATGATATGATTAGCTATGGCTAACTTGGGAGGGGACAGGATGACAAACCAATACATGACGAAGCTGTACCACGACCTGCTCTCCAACGCTCCGCAGACGGTGACGATCGACATTCCCGCTGACATGGGAACCGGTCAGATCTCGCAGGTGGTCACAAAGCAGGGGGCTGTTGTGTCCGACTGGAAGATGAATTACTTTTCGGATACCAATGTGCAGGGGGTGAGCTGCGAGGATTACATTCAGCTCCTATTTTGCTTCCATGACGGCGTATCGTGGAATATCGCGGATGCGCGGCAGAGCGTCAGCATACAGAAGGGGGAATCCTGTATTTATCGGGGGCATGGGAAGATGGAGTATCTGTGTTATACTGGAAAAAAGGAGTTCCTGTTCAAGAATATCAAAATCCCCATGTCCTATTTTCAAAGCTCTTGCAGGATTACTTCGAGGAGAGCGAAAGAGCCGTTTATGAGGAAAAATTGCTGACCGGTATTTCAAAAGTGAGCATTACCCCGTACATGGAGCACATTTTTGCGGAGGTAAAGGACTTTACGCAGTATCGGGGCGGTCTGGGGTATCTGTTCCTGGAGAGCAAGTTGTTTGAGCTGCTGTCCGTGTATTTGAGCGAAGTGTTGGAGCTGAGCATTCTCCCGTCGCACTATAGCAATCGTTCCAGAAGCGACCGGGATGCGATCCTCGAAGCAAAACGGATCATTGACAGTCAGCTCGCGTTCGCACCCAGCTGTGGGGAACTGGCCAAACAGGTCCATATCAGCACGTCCAAGCTGACAAAGGGTTTTTCCGCCCTGTTCAGAACGTCGGTTCACGCATATATCATCGATCAAAGGCTGGAAAAGGCGGCAGGGCTGCTCCTGGAAAGTGAGCTGAACGTGAGCCAGATCGCTGCGCTGGTCGGTTATTCCAAACCCAGCAACTTTGCGGCGGCGTTCAAAAAGAAATATGGGGTGATCCCCAGAAACTACAAGGCTGAAAATACGATCGGCTAAGCTCGAAAAAATGCTGATTTTGGGTAGAATAAAATCCGCTTTGGGTTGGATAGCGGGATGGGAATTGATACAATTTGCGCTGTGGTTAGTTCGCGCTAACGACAGCGCATTTTCTATTCCTAGAAAGCGAGGAGGCACAAATATGAAACAAAAACTCAATGCGAAGGATTTTATCCTCATCGGTGTCCTGACTGCCCTCATGTGGATCATCTGCATGGTCATCAGCACCGCGATGAGCGTGGCCGGCCCGGTGACCAATGTGTTTTATCCGTCCGTTGTTGCGCTCCCCAATGGCATCGTTATGATGCTCCTGTTGGCCAAAGTGCCCAAGAAAGGCGTGCTCACCATCTGCGCCGCAATTCAGGCCATCCTGTTCCTGCTGGTGGGGGCGTTCTGGTTCATCCCCATCGGTTTGGTGATTGGCGGTGTCCTCTGCGATTTCCTGGTCATGAATCGAAAGGAGATCACGATGAAGTCCATGATGGCAGCTTATGCGCTCTTCAGCGCGCTCTTTGCCTTTAGCGCCATCTGCCCTATCAAGTTCCTGCAGAGCGCCTTTGTGGGGGCGATGGAGAAGAACAACATTGCCCCGGAGTACATTCAGGGGATGCTGAACATCACGTCCGTTCCCATGCTGGTCGTCATTGTCGCAGCAGGTTTGGTGGGCGGTCTGCTCGGCGGATTGATCGGGCAGAAAGCGTTGAAAAAGCACTTTATCAAGGCCGGACTCGTTTCCGTAAAATAAAGCGGAACAGCCCCTGCGCCCTGTCGGACAAGGGCAGGCGAGCGGGCGGGCTGCGTTCAGAGCGTGGGGCTGAAAATAGTCCCGCGCTTTGCATTTTATGCCTAAGGATGCAAGAGAAATTGCCGGCGGCAAGTTCTCTGGATAGGGAGACAGTTGCATGGAAGAAATACAAATCAAACAGATCATCCAGCGCCAGCCCTTACGTGGTGCTGTGCGCCTGGATCCACGGTGCAAGCTCCTTCTTTTGGTCTGCATCGGCTTTGTCAGTTACTTTTTGGCCGGAGAAGTGGTCAGCCTCGCCCTCATGCTGGTCTATGGAGGGTTCATTGCCTTGGGCAGCGGCGGAAAATGGGCGGCAAAAATGATCGTGACCTATCTCGTGGTGGCCTATCTCAACGCCCTGCTCCGCTATGTTCAAGTGCCGGTCTTCAGTGTCATTATGAGCGTGTTCGGCGTGACAGTCTTGAAGCTGATCCCCATCATGATGGGGCTTTGGATCCTGCGGACGACCTACATGGATGACTTGATGGTGGCACTGCAGCGGATGCGGCTGCCCCAGGCGGTCACCATCCCGCTTGTGGTCATGTTCCGCTATATCCCCACGCTGCGGATGGAATACCGGCAGATCCGGAGCACCATGGATATCCGCGGCATCAGCGACACCCTGTGGAAACGGGTATGCCATCCACTGGCCACCATCGAGTATATTTTGATCCCCCTGCTGATGCGGTGCCTGAAGGTCACCGATGAACTGGCGGCATCCGGCACAACCCGGGGGCTGGAGTTGGAGCGCAAACGATACGCACTGCGCCCCATCCGCTTTTCGTGGCCGGAGATCGTGGTGTCGCTGCTCAGTATCCTCTTTTTGGTCGGTTTGCTTTTGATCGACCAGACGAAAATCTGGGCAATCATTTTGTGGAGGGTGTGACGATGATCTCATTTCAGAATTTCAGCTTTCGCTATGAGGAAAGCGACGACTTTGCCCTCCGCGGCATTGATATGACCGTGCAGACCGGGGAATTTATCCTCTTGACCGGGCGGAGCGGCTGCGGCAAGACCACCCTGATCCGCTCCCTCAACGGCCTGATCCCGCATTTTTACCCCGGTGAGCTCCAGGGCGATCTGCTCCTGGATGGACAGTCCCTGCTGGAGAAAAAACCGTCCGAATTGGCTGGACAGGTGGGGACGGTATTCCAAGACCCACGCTCTCAGTTTTTTATGACGGACACCACACGGGAGCTGGCGTTCGGATGTGAAAACCTTGGTCTGTCCCGGGAGGAGACCGTTGACCGCATTGCAAAGGCGGCGAAAGCGTTGGACTTGGTGGACGATCTAAACCGGAGCATCTTCGCCTTGTCCAGCGGGGAAAAACAGCAGATTGCCATCGGCTCCGTCTACGCCCTTGCCCCAAAGGTCTACATTTTCGATGAGCCGTCGGCCAATCTGGACTACGCCGCCACCAAACGGCTGGCGGAGATCATGGGCACGCTCAAACACGCTGGGTACACCATTTTGGTGGTGGAGCATCGGTTCTATTATCTGCGCGACCTGATCGACCGCGCCTTTCTGCTCCAAAACGGGAAGATTGCGCGTGCGTTTACCAGAGAACAGTTTTGTTCTCTGCCCGACGGGACACGCATCGCTTACGGTCTGCGGACAGCCTACCCGGAGCGTGACGCAGAATGTTATCAGGAAAAGCTGCATCCGAAGGGCGGAACCCATCGGATGGAAGTCTGCGATTTGGGCTTTGCCTACAAGAAGGGGGCGGAGGTGTTCCAAAAGGTCAGCTTTGCAGCGCATACAGGCGATGTGATCGGCATCCTAGGCCATAACGGCGCCGGAAAAACCACCCTCTTATCCATTCTGACAGGCTTGCAAAAGCAGCAACACGGTGAGATTCGCTTTGACGGTAAAAAGCTGACGCCACGGCAGCGGCGCGCGCGCGCTTACCTCGTCATGCAGGACACCGATTATCAGCTCTTCGCCAGCAGTGTGGAGGAAGAGCTGTCCCTTGGTGTAAGGGGCGACTGTGAGGAAAAAGTAGCGGAAACATTGCAGGCGCTGGAGCTGTCGGACTACCGGGAGCGGCATCCGGCGTCCCTGTCCGGCGGACAAAAGCAGCGGGTCACCATTGGCGTGGCCATTGTAAAGGGCAGTCCGGTGATCTGCTTTGACGAGCCCACCAGCGGTTTGGATTATGATTCTATGGTGCGCGTGAGCAAGCGCATCCAACAGCTTGCCCGCTCTGGGGCGATGGTGTTTGTGGTGTCCCACGATTTTGAATTTATCGTCCGCACCTGTACGGAGGTGATACAGCTGGATGGTAAGGCCGCCATCCAAAAGCACGGGCTTTCGCCGGAGATGTTGAACACGCTGGCGCAACAATATTTCACCTGATAGGAGGTTGGAATGATGTTTCAAAAAGTATTTGCGTATGCAGGGCCCCATAAGAAGGGGCTTTATGCCGCGACGGCCATCGTGCTGGTCAGCGTCCTGATGGGCGTCCTGCCCTTTGTGCTGGCTTATCAGATCATCGCGCCGCTGGTCCTGGGGAAATCCCTCGGCGCAGCTTTTCTCCTTTCCCGCGTGACCCTTGTCCTGGTGTGCCTGGTGCTGCAAGCCCTGTTCTATGGCTGGGGACTGGATCTCTCTCACAAGGCCGCGTATGACACGCTGCTCCGCCTGCGGACGGCGCTGCAAAAGCGGTTTGAACAGCTGCCCCTGGGGGTCATTCAGGAGAAGGGAACCGGCACCGTCAAAAAGCTGTTCGTGGATGACGTGGACAGCTTGGAGGTTCTGATGGCGCACGCTATGCCGGAGGGGATGGCGAACCTGATGGTTCCCATTGCGGTCTACGTGGCCATGTTCTTTGTGGATTGGAAGCTGGCGCTGCTGTCGCTGGCGTCCATTCCGCTGAGCTTGGTTGCCATGTTGACCATGTATTCCGTGGGCATGAAGAAGATGGGTCCTTACTATCTGGCCGGGCAGAAGATGAACAACACCATCATCGAGTACATCAACGGCATGGAGGTGGTCAAGGTGTTCAATCAGGACGCAGATTCCTATGAGCGGTTCCGCAAGGACGTATCGGACTACCGGGACTACACGCTGGCATGGTACAAGGCGGCGTGACCGTGGATGGCGATCTACAGCAGCCTGCTCCCGTGTACCATCATCCTGACCCTGCCTGTGGGCGCTTGGTTCGTACTCTCCGGCTGGTCGGCGTTGCCCGATTTCATTTTGGTGCTGTGCCTCTCGTTGAGCATTGGGATGCCGCTGCTCAAATCCCTGGGGTTCCTGCCCACCATGCCCCAGCTCAACTATAAGATCTCCGCCCTGGAGCAGGTGTTGGAGGCGCCGGCGCTTCAGCAGACGGAGGATGAGTTCCACGGCAAGGACGACACCATTACCTATGACTATGTTTCCTTCGCCTATCAGACCACACAGCCCGACCCGGATGGAAAGCCTATGGTGATGGAGGAGGAAGTCCTCCATGACATTTCCTTTACCGCAAAGGCCGGACAGAAGACCGCCCTTGTGGGCGCGTCCGGCTCCGGCAAGAGCACCTTGGCGAAGCTGCTGCTCCACTACTATGACCCGCAAAAAGGCAGCATTTCCAGCGGCGGGCAGAAGCTTTGCGATATGAGCCTTGCGGCGCTGAATGGCCGTATCTCCTATGTGGCGCAGGATCAGTATTTGTTCAACACCTCGCTGCTGGAAAACATCCGGCTTGGCCGGCTGACGGCAACGGACGAAGAGGTGATGGAGGCTGCAAAGAAAGCCCAGTGCATGGAGTTCCTGGAAAAGCTGCCCCAGGGCATTCATTCTATGGCGGGGGATGCAGGCAAAATGCTCTCCGGCGGTCAGCGGCAGCGCATCTCTCTGGCGCGGGCGATCTTGAAGGATGCGCCCATCGTGGTGCTGGATGAGGCGACCGCCTATGCTGATCCCGAAAATGAGGAAAAGATGGAGGCCGCCATTGCAGCGCTTGTGAAGGGCAAGACCCTTGTGGTCATCGCCCATAAATTGCCTGCTATTCAGAACGCAGACCAGATTTGTGTCCTAGACCACGGAACGCTGGTGGCCACGGGCAGACATCGAGAGCTGCTCCAGACCTGCCCGGCCTATCGGAAGCTGTGGAAAGCGGCGCAGGACAGCGCCGAGTGGAACGTACACACGGGAAAGGAGGGCAACTGAATGTTCGCGTTGTTTGCAAGGATTTTGAACCTTTCCGGCCGCTATAAAGGCCGCATTCAGGGCGCTTTTGTCTGCGCGTTTTTGGAATCCATCCTGTCCAAACTGCCGATCTTCCTGGCCTTTGTGGTTCTGAGCGGGTTTGCAAGGGCCACAATGACTGGGCAGACCTGCCTTTCTGTGGGGGTTGGCCTTGCCGCTGTGGTGCTGGTTCAGATGCTCGTCCACTATCTCCGTGACCGCCTGCAAAGTGCGGCGGGGTATCTGATGTTCGCGGACAAGCGTATGGAGCTGGGTGACCATCTGCGGAAGCTTCCCATGGGCTATTTTACGGCCGGCAACATGGGCAAGATCAGTTCTGTCCTCAGCACCGACATGGTATTCATTGAAGAGGTGGCGATGAGCACGCTGGGCAACATGATGAGCTACCTGCTCTCCGCGCTGGTCTTGCTGGCGTTCCTGTTCTATCTGAACTGGCAGCTTGGCCTGATCGCTGGGGCGGTCACGGTTTTGGCATGGCTGGTATCCAAGGGGATGAACCGGGTCTCCCTGCGAGAAGCGGCGAATCGTCAGGCGCAGAGCGAACGGCTGACCGATGCGGTGCTGTCTTTTGTGGAGGGCATTGGCGTCATCAAGAGCTATCACCTGCTGGGCGAGAAGTCGAAAGAATTGACCGGCAACTTCCGGCGTTCCCGAAACACCGCCCTTGCCTTTGAACGGAAGATGACCCCGTGGACGGTGGGGCTGAACCTCCTTTATGGCATTGGCATTGCGGCGATCTTCGGCCTGTCCCTGGTGCTGGAACAGCGCGGGGCGCTTTCTCTGGCTTATGTGCTGGGGGTTCTGTTGTTTGTGTTTGACCTTTTCGGCCCGCTGAAGGCCCTCTATGGCGAAGCGTCCCGTCTGACCGTGATGAACGCCGCTCTTGACCGCATGGAAGCAGTATTGGAGGAACCGGAGCTTCCCGACACCGGCAAGCAGCATCTTCCTGCGCAGGCACAGCCGGGGCAGCCGGAAGTCCGGTTTCAGGATGTGGCGTTCGCGTATCAGCAGGAAGAGGTGCTACATCAGATCAGCTTTGCCATGCAGAAAAATTCCATGACGGCGCTGGTAGGGCCATCGGGCAGTGGCAAATCCACCATTGCCAACCTGTTGGCACGGCTTTGGGATGTCACGTCCGGCAGCGTGACCATCCGGGGCGTGGATATCCGGGACGTCCCCCTGTCCGAGCTGATGGAGCAGATCAGTATGGTATTCCAGCGTGTGTATCTGTTCCAGGACACCATTTACAACAACATCAGCATGGGAAAACCGGATGCCACGGAGGCGGAAGTCCACGAGGCGGCCAGAAAAGCCCGCTGCTATGACTTCATCATGGCGCTGCCGGATGGGTTCCAAACGGTGGTGGGCGAGGGCGGCGCCACCCTCTCCGGCGGCGAGAAACAGCGCATCTCGATTGCCCGCTGTATCCTGAAGGATGCGCCCATCGTCATTTTGGACGAAGCGACCGCAAGCGTGGATGCGGACAATGAGAGCCATATCCAGGCGGCCATCTCCGAATTGGTGAAGGGGAAGACCTTGTTCGTGATCGCGCACCGGCTGAATACCATCCAGAGTGCCGATCAGATCTTGGTTATCCACAACGGCCAGATCGCGCAGCAGGGAAACCATGAGGAGCTTTTGCGACAGCCCGGCATCTATCGGGATTTTGTCCTGATCCGAAGGAAGGCGGCTGGGTGGAGCTTGGTTTGATGGCGGTGTCCCGGCGGCGGCTTTGAGAGATCGGAGCCGCCGTTTCTTTTCTATCATGCGCCGAAAGGCGAAGAAACACCAGGCTTTAGAAATTGCGTACATCCAGCCCCAAACAACTTGACAAGTCCTGTTCTCCGATGTATAATCCATGTTATATATAATTCGCGTTATATATGGAGGTATGACCATGCCGGCAAGAGTAAAAGTCACAAAAGAGATGATCCTTGACGCAGCCTTTGCAGTCGCCCGTGAAACGGGCGCGGAAAACATCAGCGCGAGGAGCGTATCGGAAAGGCTGAATTGCTCGACGCAGCCGGTCATGTACCATTTCGCAACCATCGAAGCGTTGAAACGGACGGTCTACGCAAAGGCGGATCGGTATCATTCGGAATATCTGATGGCGCTCAAGCGCCCACCCGATGGCGCCATGCTTGGGATTGGGCTGAATTACATCCGTTTCGCGATGGAAGAGCCGCATTTGTTCCGGTTCCTGTTTCAGTCGGATTTTTTTGACGGAACGACGCTGCTGGAACTGGTAGATGCGGAGGAGCTTACCCCGGTCCTTTCCGCTATGGGGAAGGCGCTGAAGATGAGTCGGGAACAGACCAAAAAAGTCTTCCTGACCATCTTCCTGTTCGCCCACGGGTATGCCAGCATCATCGCCAACAATTCGCTGCAATACGACGAGGAGACGATCAATTCCCAGCTGGAACAGGCGTATCGAGGGGCCATATTGGCCGCGCAAGAGGAGAGGACGTGAGGTGATATAATGACGGAACCCCAGAGAGTGAAATTGGACTGGCTCCGCTGCCCTAGATGCGGCGGCAAGACGAGGACGCAGATACGGCCACATACGGTGCTGGAGGACTTTCCGCTGTTCTGCCCCAAGTGCAGATACACCTGTGTGATCCGGTTCAAGGACGGAAAAACAGAAGAGATCAAACTGCCAGACGCTTAGACGCAGCGCAGACCGTGGAGCGGTCTGTGCTGCGTTTGTTGTTTTCCGGACGGAAGCGATACTGCCGTATGGAATCTATTTATGGTGTGAGTTGAAGTAAAGACAGGAGATCGTACCGATGGACCACGATTTTTTAAAACAATGCAGCGTTTCGGAGCGTGACAGAATCTGTAACTTCTACCGCTCTGTCAGTGAAAACACGGAGAATATGGATCGGTTTGGAAGATGGATTTACGGGCTGCATCCCACAGCGGAGCAGATAGCAGCCTATATCCAGTCCGGCTTTCTGTATTCCTTTGAAGAAAGCGGCGAAATACTTGGGGCGGTTGCGATAACGCCGTTTCAAGGAGCCGAATACCAAACGATTGATTGGCAGATGGTTTGCCGCAATCATGAAGTGAGCGTTGTCCATTTTCTGGCAGTCGCGCCTGGGCATCAAGGCTGTGGGATTGCGAGGAAAATCATGCGCAATGCAATTGAGATCGCAAAGAAGAACGGTTCCCAATCTGTCCGTTTGGATGCGCTCTCCTGCAACCTTCCGGCGCACAGGTTATATCAGTCATTGGGGTTTGAAACGAGAGGGATCCGCAATTGGTATGCCGATAATGTCGGAAACGCGGCGTTTTATCTGTTTGAATTGCTCTTATGAGATTGATGGAGTAAGAAAAAGGATGGAGGATTTTGAAATGAAAAACAGCGCACTGGTCGTCATCGACCTGCAAAATGACATCACGAAACACTACAAGGAGATCATTCAAAACGTCAACAAGGCCATCGACTGGGCCGTGGAACAGGGACTGTGGGTGGTCTACATCCAGCACAACAACCTGTCTGAGAAGACCAGGACGTTCAAACCCGGCACCCATGGCGCGGAGCTGGTGCCAGAGCTGAACGTGGTATCCGACCATATCTTTACGAAGACAAAAAGCAACGCACTGACCAGCGAGGATTTTACCGCCTTCCTTCAGGAGCACGGCATCACGGAGTGTTATATCGTTGGTGCAGACGCCGCTGCCTGCATCAAATCCACCTGCTTCAATATGCGGAAAATCGGCTATCCCGTTCATGTGCTGTCGGACTGCATCACCAGCTACAGCAAAAAGAAGCTGCCTGAGATGATCGCCTATTATGAAAGCAAGGGCTGTTCTGTCCTGACGCTGCAAGCGGTCATGGGGGCATAACAAAGAGAAAGAGCGGCACATAGTTCATCTATGTGGGAACGCATCAGGCAAGGGAACCGTCCATATGCATCAGAGGGGCTTGCAATCGGGATAGTAGGAGGAAATGACGTGAAAAAGTTACAGGAACAAAAGGAGTTGACCTTTGCGCTGGTATGGATCGCAATCTATTGCGCCCTGCAATCCTTGGCGAATCCACTGAACAAAGCCATCGGGATCGCATACGCTGCCAGTGCTGTTTTTGGTATGTTGCAGACCGTGATTCTCGTTACGTTTATCCGAAAAAACAAACTGCAAAAGCGATATGGACTTTGTAAAACGCCCATCCCTGCCTGCCGGTTCCTTTTCTATGTGCCGCTGCTTGTCTTGGCATCGGGCAACCTTTGGAACGGCGTTGCGCTCCATTACGCACCGGCGGAAATGGTCTGCCGTATCGTGTGTATGCTCTGCGTGGGATTTTTGGAGGAAGTGATCTTCCGCGGTTTCTTGTTTGTGGCTATCGCAAAGGACAATATCAAATCTGCCGTTATTATTTCAAGCGTGACCTTCGGCATCGGACATATCATCAACCTGTTCAACGGCAGCGGCATGAATCTGGGGAACAACCTGTGCCAGATCGTCTTTGCGGTGGCGGTCGGCTTCCTGTTTGTCACGATTTTTTATCGCGGCGGAAGCCTGCTCCCCTGCATCATCGTCCACGCTGCCATCAACACCCTCGGCACGTTTGCAAATGACAGCGATCTCACCGTGGAAAGGCGCCTGCTCCAAATCGTTGTTTTGATCGTCGTTACGGTCGCCTATACCTTGATCCTGACAAGAACACTTCCGAAACAGCAATGGAATGCGAAATAGGTGGAAAGACACAAGGAGGGATACCCATGAACCAACTCATTGGCTGCTGCGGACTGAACTGCGAAACCTGCGATGCCAGGATCGCAACGGTCACACAGGACAACGCTCTGCGCGAGAAGACCGCTGCCCTGTGGACAAAGCTCAACGGGGTGACGATCACGCCGGAAATGATCCACTGTACCGGCTGCCGCGTAGCGGGGGCAAAAACACCGTTCTGTGACACGCTCTGTCCCGTACACAACTGCGTGCGGGAGAAGGGTTTGGACACCTGCGCCGACTGCGGGCAGATGGACGGATGTCCGACCTTAGGGCGCATCGCCGCAAACAGTCCGTCTGTTCTGGAAAACCTGAAACAGCTCCGTGAGGCGAAACGGGCAAACAGATGAATACCTGCGCATTTTTGCTCACATCGCTGATTATCATCCTGATTCCAGGGACAGGCGTTATTTACACGGTATCTGTCGGGATGAGCGAAGGGCGGGGGAAGAGTGTGTTTGCTGCACTGGGCTGTACTGCTGGCATCCTTCTGCATTGCTGTTTGGCTGGGACAGCAAAGGAATGGCTCTGCCGATCGCCTAGAAGGATGTCACTGCTCCAAAAATGCTTTGGGATTACATTCCTTGCATTTGCCATCCAATTGGCGCTGTAACATACGACGAAATACAATAGGAGGAACGATGAAACAGAAAACCATCACGACGCTGCTGACCGCAGCGATATTGCTGATCGCCGTTGTTATGACGGGCTGCACTAAGCTGTCAGAGGCGAAAAGCGACCCATCCGCAGCGTTGGATACGCCGGGCAAATCCATTGGAGCCGGCGTGTATGTCAAGCTGGAGCGGGATGATGTCCATTCCATCGCCCTGCACGGCGGCAGCTTCACAAAGGTATGCCAAAACGCAGACGGCTCGCTGTTGAAGGCTGGTGAATGCTTCTTCACCGGGGATGATATTGTGCAGCTTTCCAAAGAGGTGGGGCACTCCGTGCCCTTTACCATTTGTGTGCGGAATGCCGAGGATACGTTGCTGGGAGAAGGCACGTTCCTTTACGATACGGTGCAGGAGAAGTTGTATGTCACCATCGGTGCGGCCGGTATGACCTGCACTACCTCCAATACTCCAGCGGAAAACGTCCGAACCGCTTCTTGATACAATCAAAACCACTAGGAAACGAGTGGTTTGCACAGACCCTAGAAGGGGCATTGAACAGTTTGCTACCGCATTACCATGACAGGCCGCCGCTAAAGCGCAAAAAAGAAGCCCTCTCCGTATGGGATCGGAGAGGGCTGTTTCATTTGTTGGGTAGGGTTGGGTCAGGGGGTTCTTCTATTTCCGCCAGCATCCCGGCTAGCATTTCTTCCGGGGACAGCTCGTCGATATAGAACAGGTCGCCGTCCTCGAACACATTGTTCTCCGCCCAGGTTTCGTCGTAGGCGTATTCCACCACCAGTGCTTCCTGTGCCCAGTTTAGGGTGTCGATGCGCAGGGTAGTGCCGTCTGGGGCTTGGAAACTGGTTCGACCGTGCAGGATAAAGGTGGGGTAGCGCTCCCGCAGCTTTTCTTCGAGGAACTGTCGATAGGCTTCGGTGCGTTTCATAGGAGTTCCTCCATGTCCGTGATCTCATCCAGCGGGATGCCGTAGCAAAATGTCCCGGCGTCTAGCTCGATTTCATCCTTTCCGGACGCGGTATCAAACTCAGACTCTGTGTTTGTGAACACGCCTTGGAACTGGCGGCCGTCCAGGTAGGTTACGAGCACGGGTTTGCCTAAAAACTTTGTTAGTTCATCGTAGGTCATAAAAACGCCTCTTTGGTTCAGGTGGGAGGTTGGATCGGAAATAAAAGATACGACCGTCTTCCGAAGAAAACGGTCGTACATGAAACTGGTTGCGGGGGAGGGATTTGAACCCCCGACCTCCGGGTTATGAGCCCGACGAGCTACCGAACTGCTCTACCCCGCGATATAAAGATGTTGGTGCCGGAGACCGGGATCGAACCGGTACGGGATCACTCCCACGGGATTTTAAGTCCCGGGCGTCTGCCAGTTCCGCCACTCCGGCGTACCGTATCTCTCAAGCGCTTTATTAGGATACCACATATTACAGGCGCTGTCAAGAGAAAATTTCCTCTTTTTTGATGCCACTGAAAAAATGCTGGGTCTGCAACGACATTTTGCGCCAGCAGAGGTGCATCCGCTGGCGCAAAACGTTTGTGGAATATTGAAATAAAAAATAGAGGACAATCTCAAAGGAGGTATTTCAGTCATTCCAAAGGGGAGTTGGTAAGAGTTACTTTGTTTTCGGCATTTGTTATGTTTCGTGCCCCTTGGGGCGGCGTCGAAGATGAGGAGTGTCTCCGACGGGGTTGGTGGCACTCACTGGTGGATCTCGGCCGCCTGGCAGATGAGGTTCCTGCATCATCTGCCAGTGCAGACCGCACAATGAGTACACCAAAAGAAAGGAAGATACGAGCCCTGTTTTGAAAGGAGTTGCGATAGGATATTTATGAGGGGTTAGCCTGAACTAACCTTAGGGAGAAAAGTTTACCGGTATCCAACCGGCGGTAATGAGGGCTTGTGCCGGTTAGCTCTCGCTAACCACGGGTATAATTTAACACAGACTCAGCGGGTTGTCAAGCCCATTTTTTAAGTTTTTTCAAAAACCTATCAAATTTGTTTGGAATTGCGGGAAGGAAAAGAAACTGCCCCGGAACAGAAGCTCCGAGGCAGTGGTTTGGATTGCATTTTAATCATGATCAGCGATGCCGATCAGGCGCACCAGGTACAGGAAGAGGTTGATGAAATCCAGGTAGAGCTGGAAGGCGCCGTAGATGGAATAGGCCTGCGCCACGCGGGTGCCGGCGGCCTGGTCGTACATCAGGCTCAGCTTCCGGGTGTCATAGGCGGTCATGCCCATGAAGATGAGCACGCCCAAAACGCTGATGAACAGGTGGAAGGTGGGCACCGACAGGAAGAAGCCCAACAGCATCAGCACCAGCAGGCCGATCAGCCCACCGAACAGGGTGCTGCCCCAGCTGAGGACATCCCGCTTGCTGTACAGGCCGTACAGCGCCATGCCGCCGAAGGCTGCGGCGGTGGCCAGGAAACAGAGCACCAGGGTTTCTGCCCGGAAGTACAGGAAGATGCTGGAGAAGGACACTCCGGTGAAGGCGGCGTACAAGAGGAACTTGACCAAGGTGCTGGTGGTATTGCCACGGGTCAGGGAACGGGACAGGGAGAAGACCAGCACCAGCTGTGCGATGCACAGGACGATGACGATGCTGGAGGAGACCGCCACCTGAGGGAAGAACCGGGCGGTGCCCAGGGCGACCAGGAAGGTCACAGCCAGTGCCCCGGCCATGAGGCCATAGGTCTGAGCAAAGTACCGCTGTTTTCCGGCGATACGAGCCTCTTGGCCATAGGAATCGTATGCGTTGTAGCGGTCGTATGAGTCGTAGTCATTACGGAACATGAGATCCACTCCTTTGCGCGTGAATATTACGCTTGTCTATTACTATATGTGTTATACTATCCGGAAAATGTGAAAAAATCCACACCAAATCGTGAAGGATGTATGAATATCAGACATAGACCTGTCCGGTCAAGTCGGTTTATAATAGGTAACAGTGAGATTGTCCAAGGCGATGCCGGTAGCGTCGTCCTCGCTGTGCTCCACGAAGTCAAAGTCGTAGACGATGCAGTCGCCCTGGTATTCGCTGTAGGACTGCTTGCTCTGATCCATCAGCGTCCACTGACCGTTCTCCTGGATATAGGCCAGGGAGATGCACAGATCTAGGATCTTCTTTTTCTCCCAATCGGGCAGCGTGCCCGTATAGAGCTCACTTGCGGTGTCGGTGGTGCCGTCCTCGTAGGGGTCGTATTCGTAGTTCAGGTGGGCGTAATTGGGCTGGACGTGGTAGACGTCCATGAAATAATCCAGGCTGACGCCCAGGCCGATGTCGGCGCTGGTGACCATGGTCACCTGATCCCAATCCCGGATGACCTGTTCGGTGTTCAGGTCAAAGTGCTCCGTGCCCGAGTCGGTGTCGCTGGCAGACCAGCTGTAGTACCGCTGCTCCGGTTCCAGGGTGACCTCTTCGTTGCCGATCCTCAGCTGCAAGAGGCTGCGCTCCGAGACGGTGTTGTCGGTGGGCGCGGCGCTGGTGGAGCCGGTGCTGCCACTGCCGGCACCGCAGCCGGAGAGGAGCAGGACACTGGCCAGAGAGAGGGCCAGCAGGGTGCGGGGGTAGTTCATAGGGGGACCTCCTGTTTCTATGTAGTCTGTGTTGTTTGGGGTATCGACAGGACGGAGCACGTGCTGCCAACTCCCCTCTCAGATCACGTAAAAAAGGGGAAACCCATTTCCTATTGGTACTTTACCACGTTTTTCTTTCGTTGAAAAGAGCCTCTTTCCGATCACGCGGAAAGTATTGACAAACCGGCCTCGGTCTGCTACTCTTAAAAGGATCTAAAAGTAATCACTGATAACTTAGCGGGGCGCAAGCCCTTCCGCCATAAGGAGTTTCTTATCATGAGATATTATACCATTGTTACTGATTCCTCTTGTGACCTGCCCGCCTCCCTGCTGGAGAAGATGGGCATCCGTGTGGTTCCCCTGGCGGTGAACCTGGACGGCAAGACCTATTTCAACTACCCCGACGGCCGTGCCATTGGCTTTGAAGAGTTCTATGCTCAGCTGAAGGCTGGCAAGCAGGCCACCACCAGCGCGGTCAATATGGCCATGTTCCGCACGGTCATGGAAGCGGAGCTGATCGCCGGACATGACGTGCTCTATCTGGGCTTCTCCTCCGGCCTGAGCGGCACCTTCAACGCAGGTGCTATGGCGGCACGGGAGCTGCAGGAGGAGTATCCGGAGTTTGAGCTGATCGCAGTGGACACCCTCTGTGCCTGCATGGGGCAGGGGCTGCTGGTCTACCTGGCTGCCCTGGAAAAGGCCGGCGGCAAGTCTATGCATGAGGTGCGGGACTTTGTGGAGGCGCAGAAGCTCCATATCTGTCACTGGTATACCGTTGATGACCTGCAGCACCTGAAGCGGGGCGGCCGTATCGGCGGCACCACTGCTCGTCTGGGCACCATGCTCAACATCAAGCCGGTCATGAATATGGATAACGAAGGCAAGCTGGCTGCCGTCTCCAAGGCTCGGGGCAGAGCGGCTGCTCTCCGTGCCCTGGTGGACAAGATGGGCGAACAGGCCATCGAGCCGGAAAAGCAGACCGTGTTCATCGCCCATGCCGACTGCTATGACGACGCCCACAAGGTGGCGGAGATGATCCACGAACGCTTCGGCAGCAAGAGTCTCATCAACTTCATTGGCCCCGTCATCGGCGCCCACGCAGGTCCCGGCACCGTCGCCCTGTTCTTTGTGGGCAAGGGACGCTGAAAAACGTTGCAGAGCGGTGCGCTCTGAATCGAGTAAATGACGTCTCAGCCTGGCCCCTGCCAGGCTGAACGCGCTCTATCCCATGGAGCGTGGATGAAGAAAGGGAGGACTTGCCTCAAATGAAGACCTTAACGGCTGAAACCTATTATAAGATGTTGTGCAGCGGCGCCAATCTGCTGGCCACCAACTGCGAGACCATCAACAACATGAACGTGTTCCCGGTGCCCGATGGGGATACCGGTTCCAATATGACCATGACCATGAGCGGGGTCTATCACTTCCAGTTCGACCCTGCTGTGTCCCTGGGTGCCTGCGCCAGTGAGGCGGCAGAGAATATGCTCCGCTGTGCCCGCGGCAACTCCGGCGTCATCCTCTCTGTCTTCTTCCGCGGCGTCGCCCGTGCCCTGAAGGAGAAGGAGACCGCCACCATCGCGGACTTCGCCCAGGCCATGGACACCGGCGTCAAGGGCGCTTATCAGGCGGTCATGAACCCCACCGAAGGCACCATCCTGTCCGTCATGCGGGCGGCTTCCGAGTGCGCCGCACAGCTGGTGGAGATCGCTCCGGATCAGGATTTTGAGACCCTGTTCGTGGCCATCATCACCGCTGCCGACGCTGCCCTGGACAAGACCCCGGAACAGCTGCCCAAGCTGAAGGAGGCAGGCGTGGTGGACGCTGGTGGCTACGGCTTCCTGGGTATCCTCAACGCTATGAACCAAGTCCTCAGGGGCGATTTCGTCCCCGCACCGGAGCAGAACCCCGTGGCCAGCAGCCAGCCTGCTGCTGCTGCGGCCCTGTCTCAGGCGGAGATCACTTATCCGTACTGCACCGAGTGCATCGTGGAAAAGAGCGCGGAATATAAGGGCGAAGGCAAGGTCGGCGCCCTGCACCAGTTCATCGAAGGGGCTGGGGACAGTGCGGTGTTCGTGGACGACGATAATCTCATCAAGCTCCACGTCCACACCGAGCATCCCGGCTTGGTCATCAACGAGGCGCAGCGCTATGGTGACCTGGTCACCGTGAAGGTGGAGAATATGCGCATCCAGCACTCCCAGCTGGCGGACGCTGCCGGCGTGCCTGCCGTGGAAGCACCTGCTCCGAAGCGGGTAGGCGAGGCCATCGTGGCGGTGGCCAACGGGGAAGGCATCAGTGCTGTGTTCCAGGATATGGGCGTGGCGGAGATCATCACCGGCGGTCAGACCATGAACCCCAGCACCCAGACTGTTCTGGACGCCGTGCGCAAGTCCGGCGGCGAAACGGTGTTCGTGCTGCCCAACAACGGCAATATCATCATGGCTGCCCAGCAGGCGGCGGAACTGGCCGCTGACGAAGGCATCAAAGTGTTTGTGGTGCCCACCAAGACCATCCAGCAGGGGGTCAGCGCTATGTACGCCTATGAACCGGGGGTGGCTGCCGAGGAAAATCAGGCGGCTATGCTGGAGGCTTCCCAGGCTGTCCACTCTCTGGCGGTGACCTATGCCGTTCGGGATGCAGAGTATAACGGGAAGCAGATGAAGAAGGGGCAGATCTTGGGTCTGGTTGAGAATAAAGTCACCGTGGTGGCAGATGACCGGACGACCTGCCTGCGGGAGCTGCTGGCACAGGAGCAGGGAATGGCCTGCGTGACCGTGTTCTACGGGGAAGATGTGTCCGATGCAGAGGCAGAGGAGACACAGAAGCTGCTGGCAGAACTGCTGGGTGAGGATGTAGACTTGACTCTGGTGCCCGGCGGTCAGCCTGTGTACGCCTACCTGATCGCGGTGGAGTGAGATGCCCACCCATTCCAAGACCAAGGTGGAGCTGCTCCTGGCTGGTATCCAGGAGGTGCGGCTCCACGGGGTGCAGAATTTCTCCGTCCGACGGATCGCCGCCAGCTGCGGTGTGTCCTGCTCGGCGCCTTACAAGCATTTCAAGAACAAGAACGACTATATCCTGGCCATCCTCCACTACATCAACCAGCAGTGGCATGAGGTGGAGCACGAGATCTTGAGCCAGGTGCCCAACGACACCCGGGAACGGCTGGTGGCCATCAGCTTGGCCTATATCCGCTTTTTGCAGGAGAACCCCCACTACCGTGCCATCCTGATGCTCCGGGACGAGTCCTTAAATCCGGCGCAGATCCGAGAGAAATCCAGCCTGAGCGCGTCCACCATGCGTCTCGTCCGGCGGTACTGTCGGGAGGTGGGGATGCCGGAGGAGGATCGCCATCGGAAGCTCTTCGTGGTCCGTGCCGCCATCTATGGGGCGGCGTGGATGATGGACAGCGGTGAACTGGACAGCGACGAGGACACCTATGAGATGATCCGCGGGGTCATCGAGCGGGAGTTTGACCTGCCTTGAAAACGAAAAACGCCCTACAGCGTTTCAGCTGTGGGGCGTTTTTGACGTTAGGACAGTTCCAGCAGCATTCCGTGTCCGTATTGGGCGTTGGGCAGGGGCTGGAAGCCGTAGGTCTCGTAGAACGGTTCCTTTCCGGGGTTAGCGTAGAGGCTGCACGCGATTTTGACGCCCGGCTGGACGTGGGCTTGCAGGTAGGCTAGGGCGTTTTTCACCAACAGACCGCCGTTGCCTTTCCCCTGGTAGTCCGGGTGGACGATCACGTCGGTGAGGTAGGCGTCGGTGCCGTAGTCGAAGAGGATGCGGGTGACGCCCACATAGCGGTCTCCGTGGCGGATGGCGATGACGGCGGTGGTGTGTGCCAAGACCCGTTCCGCCTGGGATTCCGTCAGCGGCTGAAAGTGGACGGCCGCGCGCAGCTGGCAAAACGCCTGCACCGGGATGGTGTCGGTGACCACAAAGGAATCAGCTTTCATGTTGTACTCCTTTCGTAGAAGAAAAGCACCCCATATGGGGTGCTTTTGACATATTCGGTTGATTACTTCTCTTCCTTTGCCTTCTCGTCCCACAGGGGCACGTCGATGCCGATCACGTCGGAGGTGAAGGGGGTGCCGTCACCCAGGTCGAAGTGACGGGTGGCACGCTTGACGTATTTGAAGCCGATGTACAGCAGGGGGATATTGCAGTAGGCGATGACGATGTTGGCGAAGTCGGACATATTCCACAGGGAGCCCAGATCCAGGCCGGCGATGCTGGTGACGACGCCGAAGGAGATGACCAGCAGGCAGAGCAGGCGAACGACGGTGATCCAGACACGGCTGCGGGAGATGCGGTTGGCGCAGATCTCGCTGAAGGACAGGAAGCCCACCAGGCAGGTGAAGGCGAAGAGGCCGAAGCAGAGGGTCACCAGGAAGGTGACAGCGCCATTCATGGCAGTGCCCGGAGTCAGTTCGGCGCAGGAGGCCAGGAACTTGGGCAGCTTGTCCAGCTCGAACCAGGCGTCAGCGGCGTCAGTGAGCCAGACACGACCCATGATGACCACAAAACCGGTGAGGGTGCAGATGACGATGGTGTCCAGGAACACGCCCAGAGCCTGGACGCAGCCCTGGTCACAGGGATGCTTGGCGTCGGAAGCGGCGGCGGGCATGGTGATGGTACCCTGACCGGCTTCGTTGGACATGAGGCCACGCTTGACGCCCTGAACCAGAGCGATGCCGAAGGCGCCGCCGAAGACGGCTTCCGGCTGAAAGGCCTGGGTGAAGACGGCGTAGAAGAACCAGGGGATGCGGGTGATGTTCAGGACGATGAGCACCAGGACGGTGAGGACGTAGACAACGGCCATGATGGGCACGGTGATGTCGGTGACCTTGGCCACCTTTTTGGTGCCGCCGAAGGACACGAAGGCCACCAGGACGATGAGGATGGCGAAGGTGATCCAGTAGATGGGTGCGCCGGTGGCGATCTCACTGCCAGTGAGGATGGAGGCCATGGAGACCACGGCGGAGATGGTGTTGAAGCCCTGTGCCGGCAGGCAGAGGAGGGCGTAGAGGATGTAGAGCAGGGACAGTGCCACGCCCACCCAAACAGCGCCCTTCAGCAGACGCCTGCCATAGAAGGGGAGGCCGCCGATATACTCGTCGTCCTTCTTCTCTTTGAAGATCTGGGACAGGGTGGATTCGGTGAAGGCGGTGGCCATGCCGAAGAAGGCGGAGAACCACATCCAGAACAGAGCGCCGGGGCCGCCGATGCTGATGGCGCCGGTGACGCCCAGGATGTTGCCCGGACCCACGCGCATGGCGGTGGAGAGCAGGAAGGAGGCCAGGGGGGAGATGCCCGTCTTGGCCTTCTGGGTCTTGAGGACGTGGAGGCCGTACTTGAATTTCCGCACCTGGATGAAGCGCAGTTGGCAGGTGAAGAAGATGCCGGAGCCGATCAAAAGGATGATGGCTAGGCTGAAGTTCCCCAGGATGGGGATGTTAGCGTACCAGTCAAAGTTGGTCGGAAAATCCCAAAACAGGTCAGAGACCACTTGGAGTTTATCACAGACCGCATTGACCGCCTTAAATAATGGATGCATGGAAAACCCTCTTTCTTAACTTTCTTTTTTTGGAAGGAGATTGCATTCTCTCCGGTCTCAGTGTACCGTAAATTCCATCGGGACGCAAGGAAAATATGACCCGGCCATAGAAAACGCCGCCAGGGACAAGGCGTCCTTGGCGGCGTGGAAGTATGATTGCTTCTTTGGGAGCAGGGGCTTGCGGTCACCAGCCGTAATAATCTCCAATGTAAAATGGTCCCCAACGACTGACCTGCCATATCACAAGGTCAGCATCTGTATCCTCTTCGTGAGGAATATTTTTCGTGATGCGATACAACTTAGTGTTTTCATCTAATCCATCCCGTTTCTCGTATGCGACATCTTCCTCATATTCCATGGTAAATGCTTTGACTGGCGAACGCCAGAACACTGCCGTGCGAAGCGCCAAATCCGGAATCAGAAGGATCAGGCAGAGGAGAATCAGAATCACAATGCCGATGAGTTTCGGGAGATGTTTTCGCAGCATAACGAGTTCCTCCTAGCTTTAAAATTTTAGCGCCCGATATAAGACTACATTACTGATATTCTTTGAGAGTAGGGGCTGCGGGTCACCAGCCGTAATAATAGGCAACATGAAACGGGCCATAGCTGTGGAGCACCAAGTTGACCAGATCCCCTTCCGAATTGGGGTCTGGCGGAGCGTTTTTGGTGATCTTATAAATCCTTGTATGGTCGTCTACCTGATCTAACACCTCGGCTTCTTTGTTCTCCTCAAATTCCGCTGTGAAGGCATAGCTTGGGGCGGCACAAAAGACGGCCGTACGGAGCATGAGACCGGGGACGGTAAAGATCAGACAGGTGAGGATGAGGAGCGCAATGCCGATGTATTTGGGGATGATGTTTCGCTTCAGCTTCATGGGGATCGTACCTCCTGTCACGAGTGCTGTATGAAAACGTTTCCTTGTTGTTGTACGGAGTATGCGCATACCCTTCTATCCCTGACGATAACACAGAAAACATCTGATGTCAATCCATCCCAGTTAAAAAAAGGTCGAATTAGCACGAACACCCATAAAAATGCTCCCTATAACCCTGTGCCATTGGCAAGAAAAACGTTCAAGTTTCCTCGGATTCTTCCAACGGCAGCAGCAATTCCACCCCGTCTTGGAAGGAGAACGGGTGAGCGGAAAGAGTGCTGGCGGTGAGGGTGGCAAGGTCGGTCTCCAGCAGGGCGAGTACATCCGACAGCTCCCCGCGGCTCAGTCGGTGCACCTGCACGGGCTGCCCCAGGATGCCCTGGTAGTAGAACAGTTCTTCTGGGTCGAACTTGGAGGTGTAGATGGCCAGCTTGCCCACACGTGCCCCCTGGGGGTTGTGGAGGAAGTGGCCGCGGATGAGCTCTTCGGCGCACAGTTCCAAAATCAGCTCGCCCTCTACGTCCAGGTGTCGGGGCTGCCAGGTGAGGGCGTCCTGGAAGGTGGCAATGAAGAAGTCCTCTGCGTCGGTGGTGGTGGTGCGGCCCTCTTTCACGCCGCAGAACGCTTGCAGGGTGGTTGTGTGGTCGCCCTCCTGGCAGTGCAGCTCCTGGTGGCTCTCCGGCACCAGGTCCAGTCCCTGGCTGTGCAGCGCCAGGCAATAGCCCAGGAAGACCCGATCCCGTTCTATCCGCTCCACGGTGACAAAGGTGCCGCCGGGTTTGACGAACTGGCACAGGAGGCCGGTGTAGCGCTGGAACACCTGGGCGCAGATGCGGCCCTGGTGGGTGAGCTGGAGGAAGCGGGCGTTCTCTAACAGAGGATCGTAGTTCTCCTGCACCGTCCGGGAGGAGAACACTGTGTCAAATTCCATGGGGGGCAGGGTTTCCAGGTCGGCGTGGAGGAAGGTGATGTTGGTCAAACCTAGCCGCTCCGCCAGCTGCTGGGCGGCGTGGATGCCGTTGGCGCTGCGGTCGATGGAGGTGATGCGGGACTGGGGGAAGGTCTGTGCCAAGAAGCAGGAGAGCAGGCCGCAGTCACAGCCGACATCCAGGATGGTGGCGCCGAAGGCGTCTGGGTGCTGGGTGACCCACTGGCAGGTCTGGCAGAGCAGATCCCAGTCGTGGGCGGCGGAGAGGATGAGGCTGGCTTGGGGGTGTTGGTTCTTCAAGTCGTAGAAGGCCGCTGTTTCCTGGCGATCCAGGCCGCTGGTGGCGGTCTCTTGTTGGGCGCGGCGGGCGTAGAGGGCGGACAGAGCCGCTTCCGCTTGGGCGTCGCCCACGGCCTGTCGGAGCTGGGCGGCTAAGGCGTCGCTGTCCTGGACGGGACGCAGGCCGAGGGAGCGGAGGTAGCGGTCACCGGGTTGCATATTGTTCATAGGATTGCCTCCTTGATTGAAAGCGTTTCTTTGCTGTCATTATAGCACAGAACCGGTGGAATGCAAAAAATCCGAGCCTTGACAACGGCCGCTGGGATTTGTTATACTACGGTCAAACCAAATCCATCGCGGGGCGTTCGTTCTGTGAAAAACGGAAAGCGTGTAGTGTCATTCGGTCATTCTGCCGGAGCATTACAGGCTTTTTTTGTTGCTCCGCAGAGGGATTCAGAAGAAAAAGGAGGCGTTTGTGATGCCGCAAACCAAAGGACAGGGAGTTGTGTTCGGGATTCTGATGTCGGTCTTTATGGCCTATGGCATGGAGCTGTATAACGTGGCCGCCAAGGTGGGCGGGATGGAGAACAAGGTGTTCTGGCTGGCGCTGAAGGAGGCCGCGTTCATGTGTGTGTTCGTGTTTGTCTTCTCCACCCTCTTCGGCAACCGGGTGGGGCGTTATCTGGCCTTCCGCCACGTGACGCCGGGGCAGGACAACCCGTTTTTCATCACCATTATGATCTCCAGCTGCACCGTCCTCATCATGTGCCCCACCAT
The DNA here is from genome assembly GCA_934597165.1 of uncultured Oscillospiraceae bacterium. GTDB lineage: Bacteria > Bacillota > Clostridia > Oscillospirales > Oscillospiraceae > Onthomonas. The sequence goes on along the minus strand of CAKTQP010000001.1, from coordinate 29,760 downwards.
GAGCCTGGTGGCGACGGTCATCTTCACTGGGGTGGATGAGCAGTTCCTCGCCAACTGGTTCGACACCATCCGGCGGAACTTCCCCATGGCGCTGCTGTGGCAGCTGTTCGCCGCGGGGCCTGCTACCCGGTGGTGTTTTCGGAGGACCTTCAAAAAGCAGTTGGCGGCTCAGGCCGCAGCGCAGCACTGAACCGGGCAAAAGACGCCGTCAAGCGAGGCTTGACGGCGTTTGCTGTATCCATATTACGGGGTGTCCCCTTTGTCCTGTTTGCTGTCACGGGTGGCGGAGAGGAAGAGGCCGATGGCGGCGATGTACTGGGCGAAGAGAAAGAACCAGAAGACCAGGGCGCCCAAATGCCCCTGGGTGCTCTCGTTGGCATAGGGTGTGCCCCAAAGTGCTTCTAGAAAGGGTGTGGAGTCGGTGGGAAAGCTGGTGAGCGTGGTGGACACAGTGGCGGCGGAGATCATGAGGGCGGCCAGGATGATGGTGGCGCTGAGCCAGAAGACGGCGCCTAGGATGAGCTTGAAATAGGGTCGTTTCATGGGATACCTCCTGTTCTGCGGTTGGGTGAAATCCTCTCTTTTGGACAAATTTAGTATATCATGGATAGAATGGAAAGACAACAAAAACGCTTGACAATGGGATGGAAAATTTGTTACACTACAGGTGCTGTGTAGCAGAAATGCGCAAATCCAAGCGAGGATTTGCGCATTTTTGTTGTGTGACAGACGGGTTGTGGCAGCTTTCCCGCTGAAAAGTCTCCAAAATCATCATTCTGGAGGTTTTAGTATGAGAAATCCTACATCCAACCCAGACAGTGCCAGCCCTATGGCGGTCACGCCCATCCCGAAGCTCCTGCGCTCTCTGGGCATCCCCCTCATCTGTTCCCTGGTCATCCAAGCCTGCTACAACATCGTGGACAGCTACTTCGTCAGCGCCATGAAGGACACGGCAGAGGTGACGGGCATGGGGGACTATGCCATGAACGCCCTGACCCTGGCTTTTCCTATCCAGATGCTCATCGTCGCCTTGGGCGTGGGCACCGGCGTGGGGGTCAACGCCTTGCTGGCGCGGAGCATGGGGCAGGGCGACCGGGAGAAGGCTGGCAAAGTGGCCGGGAACGGTCTGTTCCTGGGGGTGTGCATCTATGTGCTCTTCCTGCTCTTCGGCCTCTTTGGGGTGCGTCCCTATCTGCTCACCCAGACCAGTGACCCGCTGGTGTTGGAGCTGGCGGGCAGTTATCTGACCATCTGCTGCGTCTACTCCTTCGGGCAGGTGCTCTTTACCATCTACGAAAAGCTGCTCCAGGCCACCGGTCATGCGGTGCTGTCCACCATCGCTCAGGTGACCGGTGCGGTGACCAACATCATTTTGGACCCCATCCTCATTTTCGGCTATTTCGGTGCGCCGGAACTGGGGGTGGCTGGCGCAGCCTATGCGACGGTCATCGGGCAGGTGGTGTCCTTTGTGCTCTTTGTGGTCTTCCAGTACACCTGCAACCGAGAGGTGCCGGCGGGGGTGCGCTATCTGCTCCCGGAGGGGAAGGTCATGAAGGAGATCCTCAGCGTGGGCTTCCCGGCCATCATCATGCAGGCGGTGGGCAGCTTTTTGACCTACGGCGTCAATGTCATCTTTGGCACCCTGTCCGCCAGTGCAGTGACCGCCTACGGGGTCTACTACAAAATCCAGCAGTTTGCCTTCTTCGCCGCCTTCGGCATGAACAACGCCATGATCCCTGTCATCGCTTTCAACTACGGCAGCGGGGACAAGGAGCGGGTGCGTGCGGGCATCCGGTGGGGGATGATCGACACCCTGGTCATCATGGGGGTGTGCCTGGTGGTGTTGGAGGTGTTCGCCAGCCAGATCGTGGGCATCTTCGCCCTGACCCAACAGACCCTGACCCTCTGCACCCGAGCGGTGCGCATCATCGCCCTGGGCTATTTGTTCGCCGGTGCCAACATCGCTTATCAGGGGGTGTTCCAGGCGCTGGGGCGCGGGGTGCCCTCTATGGTGCTCTGCCTGGTGCGGCAGCTCCTCGCGGCGCTGCCCCTGGCGTGGCTGTTCACCCTCCTGCCCGACCCGGAGGTCTGGTGCTGGGCGGCGTTCCCGGTGGCTGAAGGCATCGGGCTGCTGGTGGCGCTGGTGCAGCGGAAGCGGATTTTGTCTGATGCGCTGAACTGAGAGAAGGAAAGGCTTCCCGGGTGGGAAGCCTTTCCTTTTGGGGAAATTTGTGCTATACTGTCGTTGGCGCTGCCAGTCATACGGTAGGCGGTTGACCCTCCGAATGGAGGGTGATGCTTCTTGCCCTCCACGTTTCCATAGAGAGGAGGGCTGCTCGATGATTACTTATTCCGATCTGATCCAAATCGGTATTTTGGTCGTTGGCATTATTGGTCTGTTTATGCAGGCAAATAGAAAGAAGTAACCGCCCTGGCCAAAGGATGCGGTTACCTCTTTCGTAACTGATAAAACCTAGGGTCAACCGTCTTCCGGCAGCGCCCTCGTCTATCTTTAGTATAGGGAACGTGGCGTCTGTTGTCAAGGGAAATGGTATAAAATTCTATTTACCGAACCATCCTAAGGGAAAATCGACAAGGAAGGTGACGGTATGGACCCGATGAGAGAACTGCCTTTGGGCTTTGGCATGGCGCTGTGCGCCAATCAGGCGGCTGCGGATGTGTTTGCGCGGATGACGCCTCAGCGGCAGCAGGAGATCGTGGCTGGGACCCACGCCATCCGCTCGTCTAAGGAGATGCGGGCATATGTGGCAGGGCTGGCGGAGACGGAAGGGTTGTGATGGAATGGCCAATCGACTGAAGGAACAGGCATCCCCCTATCTGCGGATGCATCAGGACAACCCGGTGGACTGGTATCCCTGGTGCGCCGAGGCGTTCCAGCGGGCGAAGGAGGAGAGAAAGCTGCTCTTCCTCTCCATCGGCTACTCCGCCTGCCACTGGTGCCATGTCATCGCCCGGGAGAGCTTTTCGGACGAGGAAGTGGCGGATTTTTTGCGGGCGCATTTCATCTCGGTGAAGGTGGACCGGGAGGAACGGCCAGACATTGACGCGGTCTATCTGCTGGCTTGCCAGGTGTTCGCTGGCTCCGGCGGGTGGCCTACCACTATTTTGGCCACACCAGACGGGAAGCCTATCTTTGCAGCCACCTATCTGCCCAAGGAACAACTGCTGTCCGTCCTCTTCGCCGCCTGGCGGAAGTGGGAGAGCGACCCGGAGCAGGTGCAGGCGGCGGCGGACGAGGTGACGGAGCACATCAACCGTTTCGCCCGCCCCAAACAGGGGGAGCTGCAAGCGGTGAAGCCGCTGTTGGATGAGATGGCGGAACAGTATCGCAGCCACTATGATTTTCAATACGGTGGGTTTGGCACAGCGCCCAAATTTCCCACCCCTCACGCCATCCTCTTTCTCCTGCGCTATGGGGCCAGCCAGAATGACTCCGCCGCCTGGCATATGGCGGTGCACACCCTGGAGCAGATGGCGCGGGGCGGGATATACGACCAGCTGGGCGGTGGTTTTTGCCGCTACTCCACGGACCAGAAGTGGCTGGTGCCCCATTTTGAGAAGATGCTCTACGACAACGCGCTGCTGCTGTGGCTATACGCTGAAGGGTGGCGTCTGACCGGGAACCGGTGGCTCCGGGGTGTGGCAGAGGCCACGGCGGACTATCTGCTTCGGGAGCTGCGGCTGCCGGGCGGTGGATTTGCCAGCAGCCAGGACGCGGACAGCGACGGGGTGGAGGGTGGATTTTACCTGTTCACGCCGGAAGAGGTGTGTGCTGCCCTGGGAGAAGTAGATGCTCAGAAGCTGTGTCAGTGGTACGACATCACGGAGGCGGGCAACTGGGAGGGGAAGAGCATCCCCAACCTGTTGCAGAACGTTCAGTATCAGCAGGAGCCGGAATGGCTGGACGGGCTGCGCCAGCGGCTGCGAGTGTGGCGGGAGAAACGGTACACGCTGCGGCGGGATGACAAGGTGATCGCATCCTGGAACGCCATGGCTATTGGTGCGCTGGCGGCAGCTGGACGGTTGCTGGAGCGGCCGGACTATTTGACGGCGGCGGAAGAGGCTGCTGCAAGTTGGAAGGACACCTTGATGGACCCCCACGGGAAGCTGGTACACAGCGGGTACGGCCTGCGAATGGGCTATGACGGTCTGCTAGAGGACTACGCCTATGGGGCGTGGGCGTGGCTGGAGCTGTTCCGCGCTACGGATCAGCAGGCGTATCTAACTCAGGCCAAGGAGCTGGCGGAGGCGATGGAGGAGCAGTTCGCTGTGCCGGAAGGTGGATTTGCCCTGTACGGTCAGGACAGCGAACCGCTCATCGCTCGGCCGGTGGAGCTGTATGACGGCGCCGTTCCGTCGGGCAACGCTATGGCGGCGTTGGTGCTGCTGCGGCTGAGCCGGGAGACGGGAGAGGATGTGTGGAAGGCGCGGGCGGAGAGCCAGCTGACCTTTTTGCGGCGTGCGGTGCCCATGGAACAGGCGACGGGGTACAGCTTCAGCGGGTATGTGCTGCTGGAGGCAGAGGAGAAAGGGAGCGAAATGCAGGCGGTGTTCACAAAGGATTCATAAATCGTTTGCAATTCCTTCACCACCCGTTTGGGAGATGAGCGTATTATAATGACAGGCCGAGGGGGAACCACCCTGATACCCCCCGAGCTGAACTCTCTCTCTTTTCTCTTTTTAATCAGAATCAAAACAACGCAGCCGCCCGTCGTCATCCTCTCGTCGGGCGGTTTTGCGTCTCAGGAAAGGAGTCCTGTCCTATGGCAAGAGCAGAAAAATTTGTCCCTCTGGAAAAGCGCTCCAAGAAGGAGCAGAAGGCGTACCACGCACAGCAGCGGGGGAGCTGGAACGGGGTGAATCCGGTGACTCGGGTGGTGCCCAATAAGAAGGTATATGATCGGAAGCGGGCGAAGGCCAGGAGGTATGATCCTGACGTTCGCCCGCTTTCTGTTTGAAGATGTAGCGGGGGCGAGACGCCCCCTTTGGCCGTGGACGGATGGGTTCCGTCAGTTTCCAGGCCACTCATATTCCAGCAGCTGATCCACGTGGCTCCGCTTCTCCTCGTCGGTGGTGTCACAGCGCTTCTTGGATTTTCTCCCCTCGATGCGGGTGATGGGGGTCATGCCGTCCCGTGTGACCTTGTGGTCCCGGGGGTCGGGATGTCCCTTAACCTGGTTTCCCATGGTGCTGCCTCCTTTCGCGGATCGGATGGGTTACTCTTCGTACTGGTACTCCATCAGATCCTTCATATACTCCGTATGCCCACGCTGTGCGTCCTTGCTGGTGCGGCGACATACTTCGTCCTGGGGCAGCAGGCAGTCGTTCTTTACCTTGTCCATCATTTCACGATAAGCCTTTTCCTGTTTATCCATGTCCCTGATCTCCTTTCCCTGTGCCGTGGCACGATTCCGATTGGAACCGACGAAACAACACCGAGCGGTGCTCTTTCGCTGTTCCATTGCTAGGTTGCGCAGATTGCGGGATGGCATACCAGTCAAAGAACGGTAAATTTTTTGAAACATATCGTGCAAAGCTAAAGGAAAGAAGGAAAGGTGATCTGGATTCCGGTGGAGGACTGACGCCAAATCGCGAGGCGAAGAAAGGCGTCCCATTCCTCGCCCACGGTGCCTAGCTGAAATGCGGGAAGAAAAGATGCGGTCAGTTCCTTGGGGATGAGCCAGCCGGAGAGGTCTTCTCCTTCTAGTGTGTCCGTGAACAGTTCTCGTCCCTCTCCGCAATCCACAAAGAACAGGGCGTCCTGTTCGGCGGCAGCGCGGCGTACCAACTCGAAAAAGCGCTGAAAGGCCTCGCTTTCCTCCGTTCGCAGTTCTAACATCAAAAACTCCTTTCAAAAAGAGCGCCCTCCCAGTTGGGAAGGCGCTTTTGTGCGGTCACACTTATTTTGTCTTTTTGCTGAACAGGATATACCCGACCACGCACACGGCCATGAGCATGGGATAGAAGCAGTAGGGCACGATGGCGAAGGAGGACACCCGTTCGTTGGTGGCGGCGGAGGCGTAGAGCAGCTGCGCGCCGTAGGGGAGCAGACCCTGTACCACGGAGGTGCAGATGTCCAGCAGGGAGGCGGTCTGCTTGGGGTCGATGCCGTATTCCTGGCTGATGTCCCGTGCCAGCTCGCCGGTCATGACGATGGAGATGGTGTTGTTGGCGGTGGCCACGTCCACGCCGCCGCAGAGGACAGCGATGCCCAGCATGGCGCCGCGACGGCTCTTGACGCGACGGCGGATGAGGTCCAGGATGGCCTGGATGCCGCCGGCGGCTTTCATCAGGGCGCTGATGGCACAGACCACGATGGAGATGACGGTGATGTCATACATGGCAGTGACGCCGGAACCCATGCTGGTGAAGATCTCGTTGACGGGGATGGTGCCAGTGTACAGACCCACCACGATGGACAGGATGGTGCCTACGCCCAGGACGGCGAAGACGTTGAAGCCGATGAGGGCGCCGATGAGGACGACCAGGTAGGGGACGACCTGGAGGAAGTTGTAGCTCAGGTCACCGCTGACGGAATAGTTGCCGTTCATGGTGATGACCAGGAGGATGACGATGTTGACGATGGCGGCGGGGAGGACGATGAGGAAATTGGTGCGGAACTTATCCTTCATCTCGCAGCCCTGGGTCTTGGTGGCGGCGATGGTGGTGTCGGAGATCATGGACAGGTTGTCGCCGAACATGGCGCCGGAGACCACGGCACCCAGGCAGAGAGCCATGGCGAAGCCGGTCTTTTCGCTGATGCCCACGGCGATGGGAGCCAAGGCGGAGATGGTTCCCACGCTGGTGCCCATGGAGGTGGAGATGAAACAGCCGATGACGAACAGGCCGACCACGGCCAGACCGCCGGGCAGGAGGGTCAGACCCAGGTTGACGGTGGAATCCACGCCGCCGGCGGCAGTGGCGGCACCGGTGAAGGCACCGGCCAGGAGGAAGATGAGGCACATGGTGATGATGTTGTCATCGGAAAGCTCCTCGGCGATCAGGTGCATCTTCTCGTTGAAGCTGATGCCACGGTTCTGGAGGAAGGCCACGGCCAGGGCGATCAGGAAGACCACGATGGCGGGCATGGCGTAGAAATCCTGGAACAGGATCCCGCCGCCGATGTAGATCACCAGGAAGATGGCGATGGGCAGCAGAGCTGCAAAGCTGCTCTTTTTCTCTTGCATGATATAAAAACTCCTTTTTTCTTATCCCTCTCTCAGGACATAATATGGTCAGTATAACAAAAAAGAATGCGAAAGAAAAGGGCGCAAGTGGGCAGATATACCAATAGAGTGTAGAAAAAAGCGGGGAAAGGGAAACAATTTGTGAGGAAAAACGAAGGAAACCCTGCAAAATACACGGGAATGGGGAGAAAAAAGACAAGGAAAATTTTCATTTGTGTTTGTGTCGGGAGAACGGACGGAGAGGGAATTTCCCGCGGGGGATGGTTTTCAACCCGCTCCGGCTGTGGTACAATAAACCCATTGGAAATCATCCGGCGTAAGCCGACGAAACAGGAGGAATCCACATGACGCAGACAACTTCTTTGCCGGGGCATCTCATCACCATCCGGCTTTACAATCAACCCTTGGCTCAGGCGCTGCTGGACGCTGGCATCGCTGTGGAACCGGACACCTCTGGCGTCCGGCTCGCCTGCCGAGCCGACCCCAAGGGCACCATCGAGGTCCGTTACGGCTGGGAGGAGGCCAAGGAGCTGACCGGGTATGGTCTGGCGGAGGCGCTGGCTGACCTGACCCCGGCGGACAAGCGGGAAGAGTTGGCGGCAATCCTCGCTCAGGAGGACGTGAAGGCAGGCTACAAGGGCAGCCAGCTGAAGGAGATCTACTATGAGTTCCCCGGCACAGAGGGTTTTGTGACCACCTGGCTGGACGGGGACACTGTGATGAAAGAGGAGCGCTGTGACGACGAGGGCGAGATTTTGTCCCTGGTCACCGACGGCCACCTGACCGAGCTGCGGTGGGAGCACATCCCGCCCATGACCAAGGTCATCTGCCAGGGGGCGGCTATGTCCTGCGATGGCATTCGGGAGGTTCGCTTGGAACACCTGGAGAGCGTGGAACAGGGCGCCTTCCAGCGCTGCGACAACCTGGAACGGGTGGTCATCGGCCCTGACGTGGGCGAGATCGCCGAAGGCGCGTTCACTCAGTGCTCTGGGCTGTGGGACGTGGACGTGAGCGAGAACACCAATCCGGCGTTGGCGGAACTGGATGCGCAGTATCTCCGTGGCCAGGAAGGGGAGTCCCGTCGGGACGGCGAGTGGGAGTACCAGCCGCTGGCGGACGGGGGTGCCAAGCTCCTGGGCAGCCGCCGGGAGGAACACGTGGTGCTGGCTATCCCGGAGACGGTGGAAGGTCGGCCGGTGACGGAGATCGCCGAGGAAGCGTTCCGGAACAAGCGGTTTGAACAGGTGGTGGTGCCCCAGTCGGTGAAGCAGCTGGGCGACGGCTGTTTCTACAGCCCCCACGTAAAGCGTGCCGCCCTGTTCGGCGAGGCGGAGCCGGATGTGGAAGGCCCCTTCTCCCTGGAGGTGGGATGCTGCGCGGTAAAACTCATCGAAATCCTGCCCGGCACCCGCCGCATTGCCGACTGTCTGTGTGAAAACTTGTTCGGTGTAGAAGAAGTGGTGCTGCCGGAGGGGTTGGAGGTCATCGGTGACCGGTCCTTCAGCGGCTGTGTGAATCTGAAGAAGATCAACTTCCCGGAAGGGCTGCGGGTCATCGAGGATGACGCCTTCTGGGACTGTGACCTGTTGGAAGAGCTGTACCTGCCCGCCTCTCTGGAGTCCATCGGCTCCGATGCCTTCGGCGACTGTGACAGCCTGCGGGTGGTACATCTGCCTCAGGAGTGCAACGTGGACGAGAACGCCTTTGACGGCTGTGCCGATGAGCTGGAGCTGATCTATGACGTGAAAGTGCCGGACACGGTGGCTACTCGGCTGCTGCGCTATGGGAAGCTGCCCACCCGGAGCGCTGAGGGCACTGCCGTTTGCCCCTCTACCCCTGGTCAGTGGGAGCTGGCGAAGCTGCTGGTGGAAGAGCTGAAGGAACTGGGCGTGGAAGACGCCATGGTGGACGAGCACTGCTATGTGTACGGCCACTTGGAAGCCACCGAGGGCATGGAAGAACGGCCTGCCCTGGGGTTCATCGCCCATATGGACACGGCGGACTACCCGGCGGAAGGGGTCAAGCCCCAGGTCATCCGGGACTATGACGGCGGAGCGGTAGTGCTGGGCGACAGCGGAAAGACCCTGACGCCGGAGCAGTTCCCCCACCTGGCGGAGCTGAAAGGCCGTACCCTCATCACCACCAGCGGGGACACCCTGTTGGGCGCAGACGACAAGGCAGGGGTCGCGGAGATCATGACCCTGGTGGAACGAGTGCAGGAACTGCCCCATGGGAAGCTGTGCATCGCGTTCACCCCGGACGAGGAGATCGGCGCTGGCGCGGATCGGTTCGACCTGGAACGGTTCGGCGCGCAGTATGCCTATACGGTGGACGGCGGTAAGGAGGGCGAGATCCAGTACGAGAACTTCAACGCCGCCTCTGCCAACATCACCATCCACGGGCTGGATGTACACCCCGGCGAGGGGAAGAACACCATGGTCAACGCCCTGCTGGTGGCCATGGAGTTCAATGCCATGCTCCCTGCCGCTCAGACGCCCAGGGACACCGAGGGCTATGAGGGCTTCTATCACCTGACCCAGATGACCGGCAACGTGGGACAGGCGGAGCTGCACTATATCATTCGCGACCACAGCGCCGCCGGGTTCCAGGTGCGGAAGGAGACGGTGCTCCACGCGGCTAAGGTGCTGAACGAACGGTATGGCGCTGGCACGGTGGAATGGAGCATCCAGGATCAGTATCAGAACATGGCGGAAGTCATCCAGCAGCATTTCCACCTTATCGACCACGCCAAGGCTGCTGCGGAAGCGGTGGGGCTGACGCCGGTGGTGGAACTCATCCGGGGCGGCACCGACGGCGCACGGCTGAGCTTTATGGGGCTGCCCTGCCCCAACCTGGGCACCGGCGGGTACGCCTTCCACGGGCCTTACGAGCATATCACCGTGGAGGGGATGGAGAAGACTGTGGAGCTGCTGTGCCAGTTGGTAGAAAAGTGATTACACTGCGAGAAACAAGCGCCGCAGGCCGTATGAAGTTTTGCGGAGCTTTTGCAAAAGCGACTAGGGTCCAGGGGTGAAACCCCTGGTCGCTGACCGCAGTCAGCGAAATTCCCTTAGTGTTCTAGAGCGCAGGAGAGGGTGAATTTTCAGCGTAGCTGAAAAGAGGGAGAACCCTCGCCGGGGGTTCTCCCTTACCGAAGTACACAGATACATAACACATACAATTACAATAAAGAGAAAAGGGGAAGCATCAATGGACGTCATCAAAGAAATGCAGGAAATGCGTGCCATGAAGGCACAGGTGGAAGAGCTGGCCAAGCAGGGGATGGATCCGAAGGATCTGAACCAGCGGTTGCAGCTGCCGAGAAAAGAGTGGGAGAGCGACCTGGCGTGGAAGACCCGTGTGCTCACCTTGAGCTATGCCAGCGACTTCATCGACGGTGCAGAAGCCAAGGACATCAAGCTCACCTTCCAGCCCGAAGAGGCAGAGGCTGTGGCACAGGCGGTGGGTGCTGCCTATGAGTACAACCTGGTGAATCGGGAAGTGGATCACAAGGACAACCAGGTGCTGGTCAGCAAGCAGTTGGGCTGCTACTTAGCACTGACCCTGTGCCACGCACGGGAAGGGAAGCTGATGGTCAAGACTGTCCCCGCCACCCCCGTCACCGGTCTGACCTCGCTGCTGGTCAGCGGCATGGTGCTGACGGTGAGCCTGCCCAAGTTCCGGGAGGTGAACACCATCGAGGTGGCCAACAAGGTGGTCAAGACCATGCGCGTCACCGACGAAGGGCTGCTGAGCTATAAGAAGTCTGCGGTCATCAACCTGCTCAAGTGATAAAAAAGCGAAAGCGCTGTTCCCATTGGGAACAGCGCTTTTACGTTTTGCATTTTAGAAAGAGAAAAAAGAGAGGGAGTTTTATGATGCAATCTTGCTTGCAAGGATAGGATACAAAAAATACGGGGAGAAGTGGTGAACGAAGGATAAAGAAATTATGAACAGACTGCGAACTGCCTTTTCAACGCCGCTGTCGACTCAGCAGCCCGATGAGCACCCGCTGTTCCTCCGTCAGCTCCTCCACCGCTGACCGGAACAGGGCCAGCTCCGGGGGTTGTGCCTGGCGTGCGGCGGCTTCGTATTGCACCTGTAGGACTTGCGCCCCTTGGAACAGGGCGGAATAGCCGGTGCGGGGCATCTGCCGGGCAGTGGGACGACGGTTGGCGGGACGGCGGTCGGTCAGGGGGAGATACCAGACCTGACAGCGCAGGAAGAGGGCTGCGGCCAGGCGTCTGGCGCGGCGGAGCTTCTTTTCCGCTAGGCTGGTCAGCGCCCGCTGATTGGTCTGGTGCGCCAAGGCGCGGCAGCGCCGCCACTGAATGACTTCCATGGTGATCAACTCCCGCAGCACGCCCGTCCAACGGTCGCCGGGCGGGAGCGCAGGCGGGGGTGCTGGGGTGAGGACGGTCTGGATGGGGCTGGCGTCTGGGTCAGGGGAGACCCGCTGCCACACCTGGGCGAAGGTCTCTGCCTCCTGGTTCCACTGGGGTTCGTTCATGGGATCGGCCTCCTGTTTTTGAGAATTATCCCAGCCTATGCGCCCCAGTCTCAAGGGGTGAAAAACGTTGCAAGCCCTTCCATTGCGTGGTATAATGAAGCATTATAATGTGGAAAAATGCTTTTTTTCAGATTGTGAGGCTATTTTTATGAAACGTGTTATCACATACGGTACCTATGACCTGCTCCATTACGGTCACATCAACCTGCTGCGGCGGGCGAAGGAGCTGGGGGATTATCTCATCGTTGCCCTGTCCACCGATGCGTTCAACTGGGAACAGAAGCGGAAGAAGTGCTATTTCAACTATGAGCAGCGCAAGCAGCTGTTGGAATCCGTGCGCTATGTGGATCTGGTGATCCCGGAGGAGAGCTGGGAGCAGAAGGTCTCCGATGTGAAGGAATTCCGGGTGGATACCTTCGTCATGGGCAGCGACTGGGAAGGCAAATTCGATTTCCTCAAGCCCTACTGTGATGTGGTCTACCTGCCCCGCACCCCGGAGATCTCCAGCACCCAGATCAAACAGGATCTCCACAAATGAGAGACATGACCCAACTGAGAGCAAAGGGAGATAGCTGCCGGGCAGAACATCTGCTGCTGGTGCTCTTGCTGTTCAGTGCCGTGGCGTTGGCCGTCACCAGCGGACACGGGCAGAGCAACCAGGCGTTGGCGGGGCTGTGTGCCTTTGTCCAACTGCCCACCCTCTTTTTGGGGTTGGGGTTGTTCTCCCGGAAGCGGGTGGAACAGACTGGACAAGCCTTGACCTTGGCGGCCGGTTTTGCGCTGCTGTGGGTCGGTCAGACGGTGGTGGTCTTCTGGATGGAGGCTGCCGGTCGGCAGGCGCCCCTGTTCTCTCTATGGCCGAAGACTGGCCCGCCCTGGCTGTTCCTGGCGTTGGTCCTCTGTCTTCCCCTGGGCGTCTGGCTGGCTTCGGGCACACTTGGCGTTCGGTGGGGCGTGACAGGAGGGTTCCTGCTCTTGGGCTGTGCTGTGAGCTGTCTGCCGCAGGCGGACAGTCAACCGGCGCTGCTGTCCTTCCTGTTCCTCTGTCCCCTGTATCTGCTGGGGCGAAATCTGGACTGGGACGCCCTGGAGGCGCGCGTGGATGGCAAGCGAAAATTGCTGGCTTTAGCAGGACTGCTGGTGCTGGCGGCTGGGCTGTGGCTGACCCGGAATGGACTGGGCAAATACGTAGCGGTGTTCAACGGGACGCTGGCGGATGCCAACCTGCGGTTTGCCCTGCTGCGCCTGGCGCAGTATGCTGTGGCGCTGCTGCTGACGGGCTGCCTGCTGGTGCTCATGCCCCGGCGGCGTCTGCCGGTGCTGACGGGACTGGGACGGAACTGGTATGCCGGCTGGTTCTGGCTGGCGCCGGTGATGACCCTCTGCCTCAGCGTCAAGCTGCTGTCCTCCGGCGGCTCTCGCGGTCTGCTGTTGCGGACGGTGGTGGGCTGTGTGACCGTGGTGCTGGGCAGCACTGGGCTGCTGGCTTGGCCGGTGAAGATGACCCTGCATCTGCCCGGCGACCTGACCGACCAAACCCGGGCGGAGGGACGTCGGCTGAACCAGGGGAGGGGACTGTACTGGCGCGCCTTCTTCGTGGTCTTTCTGCTGGTGGTCACCGTCTTTGCCAGTCCCTTCGTGGCCAACGGCTACTCCACCGTGTGGAAGCCGGACGGCCAGAACCTCTATCTGACCATTATGTACTACACCCGCAGGTATGTGGTGGAGGCGGCCAAGACCTTCCTGGCCACCCATCAGTTGGTGCTGCCCCAGTGGGATTTCGCCATTGGGCAGGGCGCCAGCATCCTGTCGGTCTTCCATATCAACCCTCTGTTCCTCTTGGCCATCGTCACGCCGTATCGGTGGATGGAGGTGGTCTACAATGTGGTGACCGTGGCGCAGATCCCGTTGGCGGCCTGGGCGTTTACGGTGTACTGCCGCAGTGTGGAGAAACGGGAGGTGCTGCCGGTGCTCACCGGTGCGGTCATTTACGCCTGCTCTGGGTTTGTGATCTTCACCGCTGCCAAGCACATTTATTTCATGACCTTTTTTGTCATCTACCTGCCCCTGATCCTGGCCGGCTGCGAGCGCTGGCTCCGGCAGCGGAAGTGGGGGACCTTCGTGGTGATGATCTTTTTGGCCATGATCGGCGGCTACTACTATGCCTTTGTGAACACCCTTTTGATGGCCATTTACCTGGTCATTCGGCAGATTTCCGTCCATAAGACGCAATTTAAGGTCATTTTCAAGGAACTCTTCCAGCTGGTGGGACTGTACCTGTGGGGCTTCGCCCTGTCCCTGGTCATCTTCCTGCCGTCGGTGGCTGGCTTCTTCAGTTCCAGCCGCAGCGACGTGAGCAAGAGCGCCTTTGACCTGTTCTATAAAGTGGGGTATTATACCAAGCTGGTCACTCGCTTTGTCAGCTCGGACCCCAGTGGGAACCACTGGGTGAAGTTGGGTCTGGCGGGCATCGTCTTTGCCGCCCTGGTGCTCCTCTTCCTGCGCTGGCGGGAGCGGAAACTGGCTCCCCTGCGGGCGGGAACGCTGGTGTTGGTGGTGTGCCTGTGCGTGCCGCTGATGGGCAAGATCTTTAACGGCTTCGGCTATGTCACCAACCGTTGGAGCTACGGTTTCGCCTTCTGTATGGCGCTGGTGGTGGTCTGTCTGCTGCCGCGGTTGGTGGAATTGAAGGTGTGGGAACAGATCGTCCTGGCGGTGGTGACTGCCGGGTACGTGGCGCTGGTCATCCACCTGTCTGGCGGCTGGGAGAAGGCACCCCGAACGGCCATGGTGCTGTTGGCGTTGGTCACCTTGTGTGCCATCGGGTTCACCTGGCTGCCCAATAAAAAGGTGGGGCAGTCGGTGCTGGCGCTGGTGACCTTGTGTGCGGTGCTGTTCAACATCAATCAGTTCTACAGCCCCAGCCACTCTAAGGAGTTGGAGCGGTACATGACCACCCGGAGTGTTCGGGGCAGCGTGGTGAACTCCGCCGAGGCGGCAGCCAGCCACATTAAGGATGATGGTTTCTGGCGTGCTGAGGTGGAGGGGAACCGGTGCAACCGGTTCTGCCTGACCGGCGGCTACGGCACCATGAGCTATTGGAGTGTGCTGGACGGCAACCTGGTGGACTACTATTTGGATTTTGACCTGAACTCTGTCCGCCAGTCCTACGCAGTGTGGGGACTGGACGAGCGTGCCAGCTTGTGCGCTGCGTCCAGTGTGAAATACTTTGTGGGCAAGGCGACGGACGACGACGGCAAGGCCAAAAACTACGCCCCCTACGGCTTTGAGGCAGTGGGGAAGGATGGGAAATTCACCATCTATCAGAACAAGTACGCCCTGCCGGTGGGGTACACCTACACCGGTTACATGGCCCGTTCCACTTATGACAAGTTGTCTCCTCTGGAGAGACAGCAGGCGCTGCTCCAGTGTGTCATCCTGCCGGATGAGCAGGCGGATGCAGTGGCAAGCCAGCTGACCGAGACCAAGCCCCGGTTGTCCACCCAGGACGTACCCTGGTCGGTGAGAGACCAGAAGGATGCCAAGCTGAAGGACAACGCCATTGTGGTCAAGAAGCCGGGCGGGTCGGTGACGCTGTCCTTTGCCGGTGCGGCGGACTGCGAGACCTATGTGTACTTCAAAAATTTGGAGATGACTAAGAGCAAGACGGACGACTGTACCATGACGGTCAGCGGCAACGGCGTGGGCAAAAAGACCAACCTCTACCGGGAAGGCTCCCTGTACACCTTCCAGCGGGACGGGGTGACCTTCAACCTGGGCTACAGCGCCGACGGCGTGAAGCAGTGCAAGATCACCTTCGACCAGAAGGGGACGTACACCTTTGACACGTTACAGGTGGTCTGTCTGCCGATGGCGGACTACGTGCGGGACGTGACCGCCCTGGGCGAAGTGACCATGGAGGACGCCAAGGAGGAGGCCGGTTCCGTGTCTGGCTCGGTGACCTTGACGGATACCCGGATGCTCACCCTGTCCATTCCCTGGCAGAAGGGCTGGACGGTGCGGGTGGACGGCGAAAAGGCCGATGCCATCCAGGTCAACGGGATGTACACCGGCGTGCTGTTGCAGCCGGGAACCCATATCATTGAGGCAACTTATCAGATTCCAGGCTTGAAACCGGGCGCTGTGGTGTCCGCTGTTGCCCTGGTGGGCGGCGTGGCCGTGGTGATCTGGACGAAGAGACGGCAGAAGCGAGGCGGCGCACGGGTGCGCCGTGGCGTGGATGTACCGTCGGAAGAATAAATTACGCAATTCCCTTTTTAGGAGGCAGAATCATGAGGAACATTCCCTTCAATATCCCACCTGCAACCGGCCGGGAGCCGGAGTATCTGGCCAAGGCCATCGCCAACCACAAGCTGTGTGGGGACGGCCCCTTTACCAAGCAGTGCCATCAGTGGCTGGAGGAGCGGACAGGCGCGCCCAAGGCGCTGCTGACCACCTCTGGCACCAGTGCGCTGGAGATGGCGGCGCTGCTGTGCGACGTTCAGCTGGGGGATGAGGTCATCCTGCCCTCCTTCACCTTTGTCTCCACCGCCGACGCCTTTGTGCAGCGGGGGGCGAAGGTGGTGTATGTGGACATCCGTCCCGACACCATGAACATCGACGAGACCAAGATCGAGGCTGCTATCACCGACAAGACCACCTGCATCTGCGTGGTTCACTACGCCGGGGTGGCCTGCGAGATGGACGCCATCATGGACATCGCCCGCCGCCATCATTTGAAGGTGGTGGAGGACGCCGCTCAGGGCGTCATGAGCACGTACAAAGGCCGTGCCCTGGGCACCATTGGCGACGTGGGCTGCTACAGCTTCCACGAGACCAAGAACTACACCATGGGCGAGGGCGGCGCTGTGCTGGTCAACCACCCGGAGGACATCGAACGGGCGGAGATCATCCGCGAGAAGGGCACCAACCGGAGCAAGTTCCTGCGGGGTCAGATCGACAAGTACACCTGGGTGGACTACGGCTCCAGCTATCTGCCCAGCGACCTGAACGCTGCCTATCTGCTGCCGCAGCTGGAGGAGGCGGACAAGATCAACGAAGACCGCCTGAACAGCTGGAACCGGTACTATAAGGGGCTGGAACCGCTGCAAAAGGCGGGGAAGATCGACCTGCCTGTCATTCCGGAGGGGTGCGTCCACAACAGCCATATGTTCTACATTAAGTGTGCGGACCTGGAAGAGCGGACGGCGCTGATCGCCTTCCTGAAGGAACGGGGCATCACCTCCTCCTTCCACTACATTCCCCTCCACAGCGCTCCTGCCGGTCAGCGGTTCGGCTACTTTGGTGGGGAGGACGTGTACACCACCAAGGAGAGCAACCGGCTGACCCGCTTGCCCATGTACTATGGGCTGACGGAAGAGGACGGTGAGGCGGTCATCGACGCGATTTATGAGTTTTATGGTGAGAGCCGATAAGGCGAAGAAACGAGAGAGAAAGCTATGAAAACGATCAGTTTTGTCATTCCCTGTTATGCCAGTGAAGGCTCCGTGGCGCTGGTCATGGAGGAGATCCGCCAGACGGTGGCGGAGAAGCCGGAGTTCGATTATGAGATCGTGGCGGTCAACGACTGCTCTCCGGACAATGTGCTGTCCGTCCTGCGGCAGGAGGCGGAAGCTGACCCCAAGGTGAAGGTGGTAGACCTGGCCAAGAACGGCGGGCGGCACTGCGCCTTGATGGCGGGGTTCCACGTGGCGTCGGGGGACTATGTGGTGTGTATCGACGACGACCTGCAGTGTCCCACCGATCAGCTGTGGAATCTGCTGGCGCCGCTGGAGGCGGGGGACTATGATGTGTCCATCGCCCGGTATGCCAAGAAGAAGCAGAGTGCTTTTAAGAACTTTGGCAGCAGCGTCCACAACAAGGTGTCCGACTGGCTGCTGGGGAAGGATAAGAGCTTGCGCTTCTCCAACTTCTCTGCCATGCGCCGGTTCGTCCGGGATGAGGTCATCCGCTATCGCAACCCCTATCCCTACATCTCCGGCCTGATGCTCCGCGCTACCAGCCGGGTGTGCAACGTGGATATGGAGGAGCGGGAACGCACCATTGGCACCGGCCACTATACCTTTAAGAAATCCTTCGCCCTGTGGATGAACAGCTTTACCGCCTTTTCGGTGAAACCCCTCCGGGTCTCCACTGCCTGCGGGTGCATCTGCGCCTTTGCCGGGCTGCTGGAGCTGGTGTATATCATCGTGCGCAAGCTGCTCACCCCAAGCGTGCCCGCTGGGTACAGCTCTATCATGGCGGTGCTGCTCTTTGTGGGTGGCATGATCCTGTTCATGCTGGGGCTGATCGGCGAGTACATCGGGCGCATCTATATCAGCTTGAACAACTCCCCTCAGTTCGTGGTCCGAGAGACCTGGAACGTGGAGGAGGAGCGAAAGGAGGAGCTGAAATTATGAAGAAAAAACTTCTGATTTTAGGCGCTGGCATCTACCAGGTGCCTCTGATCGAGACCGCTAAGCGGATGGGCTTGGAGACCATCGTGGCCAGCATCCCGGGCAACTATCCGGGGTTTGCGCTGGCGGACAAGGTGGTCTATGAGAATACCGTGGACAAGGACGCCATGCTAGCGCTGGCCAAGGAAGAACAGGTGGCCGGGGTCTGTGTGTGCGGCACCGATGTTTGTGTGCCTGCCCAGGGGTATGTGTGCGACCAGTTGGGGCTGAAAGGACCCAGCGAGGTGGCGGCGGAGCGTGCCCAGGACAAGGCGCTGATGAAGGCGGCCTTTGAGAAGGGCGGCGTGCGGACGGCGCGGTTCATCCATGTGGAGATTGACAACACCAACCCGGTGGACATCTGCGAAGAGATCGGTTATCCTGTCATATTCAAGAGCGTGGACTCCTCCGGCAGCCGGGGCATCACCCGAGTCAATGGCCCCGAGGACATCGCCTACGCCTATGAGCAGGTGAAGGAGAACACCCACGCGGATCACTACCTGATCGAAGAATTCCTCATCGGCGACGAGTTTGGCGCTCAGGCGTTTGTGCTGGATGGGGAAGTGCAGTTCATCCTGCCCCACGGGGACTACGTGTTCCAGGGGGATACTGGGGTGCCCATCGGCCATTTTGCACCCTATGACATGGGTGCGGACATCGTGGCGGACGCGGAGGAACAGCTGCGCCGGGCGGTGAAGAGCCTGGAGGTGGACAACTGCGCCATCAACGCCGACTTCATCCTGTGCAAGGGCAAGACCTACGTGCTGGAGATCGGCGCACGGGCGGGCGCCACCTGTCTGGTGGAGATGACCAGCCTGTACTATGGCTTTGACTACTATGAGAAGATCATCCAGTGCAACCTGGGTGAAAAACCTGACTTTACGCCCCAGGCGGCCCCCCAGCCCAACGCGGAAATGCTGTTCCAGGCACCGGTGACGGGGAAGATCACGGAAATTGATTTGAGCGGCGTGACGGCGGACGAGCGCATCATCAACCTGTCCATGGATTACCAGGTGGGTGACACCGTGCGGCAGTTCCGCAAGGGGCCGGATCGCATCGGGCAGATCATCGCCATCGGGGACAGTGTGCCCCAGGCGAAGGAGCTGATCGACCGGGCGATGGCGCAGGTGAAGATCACCATCGACCCGGAATAAGCGGTTGCGCTTGGCGGGAGAGAGACGAAGGAAAAAGGAGAAACGTGTTATGTCTTACGCTTCAGAAAAACGGTGGGAAAACCTGTGGTATTTTCCCACGGACCTGATGAAATTATATCGGAAAGTGCCCACCAACCCCGCCAAGGTCAAGGCGGTGCAGGATCGGAAAGTCCGGGAGCTGATGAAGATCGCCTACGACATCCCCTTCTATCGGGAACGGTTCGAGGCCACCGGCACCACGCCGGAGGATTACACCTGTGCTGAGGACCTGTACAAGTTCCCGGTGCTGACCAAGGAGGAGCTGCGGGACTGGTCCAATCTGGAGCTGGATGAGCATCCGGAGAAGTATAAGGACTGGCACATCTCTCCCACCAGCGGTTCCACCGGTGTGCCTCTGCGCACGCCCTTCTCTCCCAAGGAGAATGCCTGGAACAAGGCCAACTTCATGCGTTCCATCATGCTGGCTGGTTTCAAGCCAGGCATCCATAAGTGTCTCCACCGACCCAACAGTCTCCACACGGTCACGGGCGGCAAGAAGAGCTGGACGCAGCAGCTCATCGACACCCGTTGGAAGGATATGTCCGACGCCATCAAGCAGCGGGTGCCCAGCCGTATCCTGCTCCAGGAGATCAACGACTATAAGCCTGATTATCTGTACATCCACAAGAACATTATGGTGCGGGTGTGCTTGTACGCCAAGCGCAATCGGCTGTACATCCACAAACCCAAGTGGTATTCTCCCATCAGCGAGATGCTGGACCCCAGCAGTGAAGCGCTGCTGAAGGAGATGCTGGGGCCGGGGCTCATCAACCCCTATGGCCTGTCTGAGACCTCCACGGCGGCAGTGCGTCTGCCGGGTGAGGAGTTCTTCCGGGTCAACAGCGACACCCATGTGGTCAACATCCTGGACGACGACGGGAACCCGGCGGACAACGGCGTGGCGGTCATCACCCCCCTGTACAAGACCGATTTCCCCCTCATCAACTACGTCACTGGCGACCGGATGGAGTCCCGGATGGTGGACGGCCTGCGGCAGATCACCAATATCAAGGGGCGGATGAACGACGTCATCCACCACAAGGACGGCAGCGTGACCGAGTGGGGCAACCTGGAAGTGGTGGTCAACTACGCGGTTGGTCTGGGCGTGGCGCAGAGCCGGTTCATCCAGGAGAGCTATGACACCATCCGCATCCAGGCGGTCAAGGACCCCTTCTGCCATATGAGCACGGAGGAGATCGAACAGAAGTATACGTCGGTGTTTGCGCCGGCGCTGAAGAATGAGTTCCACTTCGTCTACGAGTGGATGGACGAGATCCCCAGCGACCCCAACGGCAAGCTGCGGATGATCGTGAACAACCTGCCGGAAGAGGCCAAGAAGGTCGTGGAACGATAAGGAGTGTCCTGTGTTAGATCGATTTCTCGATAAAAAACGGAATCTGTATGCCCTGGCCATCGTGGCCATCGTCTTTGAGAGCTTGTCCTCCACGGTGCTGAAGCTGGGTGGACAGTATCCCTTCCTGTCCACCGGGTACCTGTTTTTCTTCTGCCTGGCGGTGGGCATCATGGCCCTGTACGCGGTGGCGTGGCAGCTGCTGCTGGAGCGGCTGCCGCTGACGACGGCGTATCTGCGGAAGGGCTTGACCTACGTGCTGATCTTCGTGTGGGCGGCGGTGTTCTTCCATGAGCAGATCCAGCCGAAACAGATCATCGGTATGGCGGTGATCATTGTGGGAATGGTGGTGAGTATGTCCGATGAACATTGAGTTTACCCCGGCATTTTGCTATGCTATGGCCTTCGCGGCGGTGCTCATCGCCACTATCAGCCAGATCTTGCTGAAACGGCAGGCCAACACCACCGGCCAGAACAAGAGTGGGTTCATCTGGAAGTTTTTGAACGTCCGAGTCATCGTGTCCTACGGGCTGCTCTTCCTGTCCTTGGCGCTGAACCAGGTAGCGCTCATCTGCGTGCCTGTATCGGTGCTGCCTTGCATTACAGCCACCAGTTTTATCTGGATCTTCCTGTTCAGTGCCATCTTTTTGCACGAGCGGCCCAGCAAACGGAAGATTCTGGGCGTCATCATCATCCTGGCGGGTATCGCCATTTCCCGTTTGTGAAAACATTAGAAAAGCAAAGAGATGGATTGGCAAGCGGTTCGTTCCCGAGTATATTGAAAAAACGGAATACAAGTATTGGTATAGCATGTAGGTCTGAAAGAAGAGCGTAATGCTTAAAATACAGCACGTGAAATATAGGGAGGGTTTTATGAAAATTCGTTCTATTGTATCAGCGGCTCTTGTGTTCACGCTTTTATTGAGCGGCTGCGGTTCCGCAGTGCAGAATGGCTCTAGCGGGTCGAATAGTTCTAGTAGGTCGAATGGCTCTAGCGGGTCAAATGGTTCTGGCAGTTCTGCATCCAGCGGAGTTGAAACAGAGGAAAAGACACCGGAGCTGACGTTGGAGCAGAAGGTCGGACAGCTGTTTATCATACGGCCGGATGTGTTGGATGCGGAAACCTATACAGCGGAACAGTGTAATGATGTTAAGGCAGAGGGGGCTACGGAGGTAAACGACGCCATTCGCGCCAACATCAAAAAGTACCAGGTGGGCGGCGTGTGCCAGTTTAGCAAAAACATACTGGATCCGGATCAGATCACGAAATTCAATGCCGACCTTCAGTCCGCATCGGATATTCCGATGTTTATCGCGGTGGATGAGGAAGGCGGGAGCGTTGCGCGTCTGGCCAATACGGAGACATTTGATCTGCCCAAATATGAAAGCGCTGCCGCTGTCGGTAAAAAAGGGACGGATGCAGCCTACAAAATGGGAAACACGATCGGCAACTATGTCAAAAAATATGGGTTTAATATTGACTTTGCACCGGATGCAGACGTCAATACCAATCTGAACAATCCGGTCATAGGGACACGCGCATTTTCTTCTGACGCGGCAAAGGCAGCCGAGCTTGCAAAATCGGCAGGAAAGGGGATCGCAGATGCTGGTGTTATCCCGACCTTTAAGCACTTCCCAGGCCACGGTGACACCGCCGAGGACAGCCACACTGGTTTTGCCTACAGCTATCGCACGCTGGAAGAGATCAAGGGCTGCGAGTTGTTGCCGTTTGAGGCTGCTTCGGAGGTTGGACAGCATGCGATCATGGTATCGCATATCTCTATGCCGAATGTGACAGGGGACGATACGCCTGCTACGCTCTCTGAGCAGATCGTAAGTCTGATCCCTGATGCAGATCATACGCTCATCATCACAGACTCTCTTTCCATGGAGGCGATTACGGACACGTATTCTTCCGGCGAGGCTGCGGTAAAAGCATTCCAGGCAGGCTGTGATGTCCTGCTGATGCCGTATGACTTTGTCGAAGCTTATGATGCTGTTCTGGCCGCGTGCAAAGATGGCACGATCAGTATGGAACGACTGGATAAGAGCGTTAACAAGATCCTGAGCTATAAGGCCGGGTTTGATAGCAGCAAGTAAATTGAAGGATACCGGTGACCAAGATACGGACGGCATCCTGTTTCCAAAGAAAAAATAAAGGAGCCAGTTGACAACTGGCTCCTTTCCGGTATAATAAAGGTACCGGGGCATGCCGATAGACGGTTGACCCTCAGTTGTGGTTAAAAGAAGTAACCGATACTTTGGAAGAGGCGGTTACTTCTTTTTTTCATTCCGTGCGGCGATGAACAGACCGGCCAGGCCGATCAAAACCAACGTGTATGTAAACAGGTCGGAATAAGTCACCATAGGATCGCCCCCTCTCATGTCATGATAGAGGGCAGAAAAAAGCTGATACCCTCTTGAAGAAAGAGGGTCAACCGCCTACCGTAATTGGCAATGCCATGTATAAAATACCATGATTCGTTTGATTCCGCAAGGGAAAATAAAGGAGCCAGTTTAATGACTGGCTCCTTTGCTTATTCCATTGCTTTCTCCGCCGCTCTGCTGGCGTGGATCACCGTTGTGTCATAGAGGGGGAGGGAGGCGTGTTCCTGCTTCACCAAGAGTCCGATTTCGGTGCAGCCTAGGATCACAGCTTGTGCGCCGCGTGCTTTCAGGGTGTCGATGATACGGGAGAATGTCTTCCGGGAGGTTTCTTTCAGCGTGCCAACGCACAGCTCCTCGAAAATGATGCGATTCACCTCGTCAATATCCGCTTGCTCCGGCACGAGCACCTCAAATCCACGAGCCACCAGCTTGGACTTGTAAAAATCCTCTTGCATGGTGTAACGAGTCCCCAGGAGTGCGACCTTGGTCACGCCATCCGATGCCAGGGCGTCTGCCGTGGCGTCGGCGATGTGGAGGATGGGGATGGTGACTTGTGCTTGGATTTGCGGGTAGACTTTATGCATTGTGTTGGTGCAGATCAGAAGGAAATCTGCACCGGCCAGTTCCAACTTCTTTGCCGCGTCGGACAGGATATCTGCGCTCCGCTGCCAGTCGCCACAGGACTGACACTTTTCGATCTCGTCGAATTCGACACTGTAGAGAATGAGTTTCGCGCTGTGCAGACCGCCGAGGGTCTCGTGGATGGCTTGATTGATGATGGTATAATAGGGAATGGTACTTTCCCAACTCATTCCGCCGATGAGTCCGATTGTTTTCATATGATCTCCTCCTAGTGGGGTTTGAAAAAGAGCCTATCCTCTACAGCAATGGAGGATAGGCTCCTATTTTATCACTGAAATGGTGCGGTAAAACGCTGGCTTTATTCTTGCGTGGCGTCCTGGAGCCGTTTGCCGTACATCTTCTGATAGTAGTTCTGGTAGTCGCCGGAGAGGATGTGCTCCCACCAGGGGCGGTTGGCCAGGTACCATTCGATGGTCTTGGAGATGCCGTCGGAGAATTTGGTCTCCGGGAGCCAGCCCAGCTCGTTGTGGATCTTGGTGGGGTCGATGGCATAGCGCATATCGTGTCCCTTCCGGTCGGCCACGTGGACGATGAGGGATTCCGGTTTATCCAGCGCCTTGCAGATGAGCTTCACGATGTCGATGTTGCGCATCTCGTTGTGGCCGCCTACGTTATAGACTTCACCGATGTTGCCGTTGTGGACGATGAGGTCGATGGCACGGCAGTGATCCTCTACGTACAGCCAATCCCGCACGTTGATGCCCTCGCCGTACACGGGCAGGGGCTTGTCGTTCAGGGCGTTGGCGATCATAAGGGGGATGAGCTTTTCGGGGAAGTGGTAGGGGCCGTAGTTGTTGCTGCATCGGCTGATGGTCACAGGCAGGTCGTAGGTACGGTGATATGCCTGGGTGAGCAGGTCAGCGGCGGCCTTGGAGGCGGAATAGGGGCTGGAGGTGTGGATGGGGGAATTTTCCGTGAAGAACAGGTCCGGCCGATCCAGGGGCAGGTCGCCATACACCTCATCGGTGGAGACCTGGTGGTAGCGGATGTTGCCGTACTTCCGGCAGGCGTCCAACAACACTTGGGTGCCCATGACGTTGGTCTCCAGGAAGATGGACGGGTTCTCGATGCTCCGGTCTACGTGGCTCTCGGCGGCGAAGTTGATGACCAGGTCGGGATGCTCTGCCTCGAACAGGTCATAGACTGCTTTCCGGTCGGAGATGGACTCCTTGACGAAGCGGAAATTGGGGTTGGTCATGACGGAGGCCAAGGTCTCCAGGTTGCCGGCGTAGGTCAGGCAGTCCAGGCAGATGATGCGGTAGTCCGGGTGGGTGCGGAGCATATAGTGGACAAAGTTGCCGCCGATGAAGCCGGCGCCGCCGGTGACGATGATAGTTCTCTTTGCGTTTCTCATTGGTAGATAATCTTTCCGGCGGCTACCTTGCGCAGGTGCTCGCCATAGGGGGATTTGCCGTAGCGCTGGGCTGCTTCCAACAGCTTTTCACGGGAAATCCACTGGTTGGTATATGCAATCTCCTCCGGTGCGGAGATCTCGATGCCCTGCCACTGCTGGATGGTGCGGACAAAGGCGGTGGCTTCCGCAAGGGAATCCATAGTGCCGGTGTCCAGCCAGGCGTAGCCGCGACCCAGCAGCTTGACGTTCAGGGTGCCGTCCTCTAAGTACATCCGGTTCAGGTCGGTGATCTCCAGCTCGCCCCGGGCGGAGGGTTTCACTTGTTTGGCGTACTCCACCACACGGTTGTCGTAGAAGTACAGGCCGGTGATGCAATAGTTGCTCTTGGGGTGACGGGGCTTCTCCTCCACGGAGATGACCTTGCCGTTGTCGTCGAACTCCACGATGCCGAACCGTTCCGGGTCGCTGACGTAGTAGCCGAAGATGGTGGCCAGACCCTCTTCCGCCTTCAGCACGGCGTCTCGGAGCATCTTGCCCATGCCGGCGCCGTAGAAGATGTTGTCACCCAGGATCATGGCGCAGGTGTCGTCGCCGATGAACTCCTCGCCCAGCAGGAAGGCCTGGGCCAGGCCGTCGGGGGAGGGCTGCACCTTGTAGGACAGCTGTAAGCCGTACTGGCTGCCGTCGCCCAGGAGGTTGCGGAAGTTGGGTAAGTCCTGAGGAGTGGAGATGATCAAAATCTCCCGGATGCCTGCCAGCATGAGGGTGGACAGGGGGTAGAAGATCATGGGTTTATCGTAAACCGGCAGCAGCTGCTTGGATGTGACCATAGTCAGCGGGTAGAGCCGGGTACCGGCGCCGCCGGCGAGAATGATGCCTTTCATAGACGAAATACCTCTCAAATGGATTGATATGACACCATTATTTTACCATGGTTCCCACCCTACGTCAACGAAAGACCGGGACTTCTGGAAAAAGCGTGATTAAAAGTGTAGGAAGGGCACGGGAGCGTCTTCGCTGCCGATGTACAGG
Source organism: uncultured Oscillospiraceae bacterium (assembly GCA_934597165.1). Taxonomy (GTDB): domain Bacteria; phylum Bacillota; class Clostridia; order Oscillospirales; family Oscillospiraceae; genus Onthomonas. Next base: position 3,627 of record CAKTQP010000001.1, on the reverse strand, counting down.
CGGGGCTTGTCCGCCGGGAAGGGATAGCCTGGGTCGTGGGGCAGTGGGGTGAGGGCGCCGCCGAAGAGGGTCTCGCCTACGGTCAACTCCAGGGTGAGGGGGTGACGGGTGCGGAAGGACTGGATCAAATTGGTCAGCCGCACCAGGTCGAACTCCGGCCGCAGGAGGGGGAAGGCGCCGCCTAGGTGGAGGCGGGTGAGCTGGGGGAGGGCGTCTGCCCAGTTGGTCTCAAAAACAGCCAGGGCGGATTCCAGATCGTCCAAATCCGTCGGGTCGGTGAGCTGGAGCCGCAGGCCGGTGATGCCCTGGGGGAGCGGCTCGTAGGGCTGGTCGGGGGACAGGTTCAGGGTGCAGGGGATGCCTTGGGCGGCAACTTGTGCGCCGTAGGGTTCCCACAGGGACAGGTCGTCCAGGATGAGCTGGTGGGTAAAGGGCAGGAGGGCGTCCAACTGGTGTTGGTTGGTGGTGGTGAGCAGGATGTGGCTCTCCCGGTCCATGTTGTACAAGCACTGTTTGGCGGTCACCGGGTCGGAGGCGATGGTGCCGGTCAGGTAGAAGCCCAGGAGGGGGTAGAGGGGGTACCAGGGGCAATAGGTGGGGTCTAGCAGGATGCGGGTGTTGCAGTGGAGGGGGAGGAAGGCCAGGGCGTTCAGGTTGCCCTCTAGGCGGTGGGGGTGGCAGAGTAGAGCCATATCATGTAAGCCTCCTTTGAGGTTAGATTCTGTTGGCATTATAAGATGTGTAGGGGCGGGTTGTCAACGGAGTGGGGTTCTGGGGAATTTGACGGTTTACGGCGGTGGTCGGAAAGTGCTATAATGCGATAAAGTGAAATATTAAGAGAGAAAAGGGAGGCGTTCCATATGAATCGAAAGGCCACGGCGGCAGTGCTGGGGGCGGGATCCCTGTGGGGGGTCATCAGTATTTTTGTGCGCAACCTCAACGCCATGGGGTTGACGGCCATTCAAATTTCGCTCCTGCGTGCCATGGGCGGTGCTACGGTCATGGTGCTGTTTTTAGCGTTGACTCGGCGGGATTTATTGAAAATCAAGCTGCGACATATCTGGTATTTCGTGGGCACGGGCATCATCAGCCTGGCGTTATTTAACCTGTGTTATTTTACCGTCATCGAGCTGAGTCAGGCGTCCATTGCGGTGGTGCTGCTGTACACCTCGCCCATCTTTATCATGGTCATCTCCGCTATCGTGTTCAAGGAGAAAATCACCCGGAACAAACTCTTGGCGCTGGCCATGGTCTTTGCCGGCTGTGTGCTGGTGGCGGGACTGCTGGGCGGCGGGTACGCCCTGACGCCCACCATTTTGCTGCTGGGGTTGGGTTCCGGCCTGTTCTATGGGCTGTACTCCATCTTTGGCACGGTGGCCCTGCGCACCTATGACACCCTGACGGTGACCACATACACCTTTGTGTTCGCCACCCTGGGGACGCTGCCCTTTAGCGACCCGGGTGGGATGGTACGCACCATGATGGTGGAGCCGGTGAGCTTTCTATGGGGCATCGGGGTGTCCCTCATCTGCGCGGTGGCGCCTTATCTGCTGTACACCTGGGGACTGAGCCGGATGCCCAGCAGTCGAGCGGCTATTTTGGTGACGGTGGAACCGCTGGTGGGGGCGCTCATCGGCATTCTGCTGTACAAGGAACCGGCCAACCCCACCAAGCTGCTGGGGATGGCGCTCATCTTTGGGGCGGTGGTGGTGCTCAACCTGGGGCAGAAGCCGGAGCAGGTGACCGCTTCCAGTGACCAATAAAAAGCAAGCGACCCGACGGAGCGGATGGCTCTGTCGGGTCGTTTTTTCATTGAAGTTGAAAGAGAATAGAAAGAAAGTAAGGAGAAATTGGAGAGATTGTGGAGGTCTGTTCTCCACGGTCATTATCTTATCAGGTTTCCCTGGGAACTTCTTGAACAGATTCGGAAGGGTTTGTAAACCCTTTGTGAACGCATTCTTTTCAAAAATGTGTTAAAAAGCGTTACCTTGGTGTGGGCGGTTTCTTCACACTTATATTTCTAATGCATCCGGTGTGAAGTAAAAATGATATTTACCAAAGTTTGTAGTTTTATGTAGAAGAGGGGAGTCATGGTGATGATTGACATTATTTGTGGAAGATGATAGAATCTAAAATGTGAGATAGTATTTACAAAAATGTACACTTTTTGGATTTTGGTAAATACGACGACTATCGCAGATAAAGAAGGAGGATATATGAAAAAAGTAGGAACAATTGTTTTGAGTTTTTTGGTTGCTCTTTCATTGGCGGGGTGCAATGCTGATAAAAACTCTGATGTAGCAATTGCAAGCAAAGATGTACCAAGTACAAGCCAAACAACGGACAATCAAGATGCAGATTCCAATGCACCTCTGGCTGAGACTGTTAAGCGCGAGCAGCAGTTAGACGGGAATATGATTGTTACACCGTATGTTCAACTTATAGTGACTGATGATGGAAAAGTTCTAGGGAGGGGTAATAACCCTTACGGACAGCTCGGAAATGGTGAGCGTGTAAATACGGAAACCTGGACAGAAGTACAGGGGTTGGAGAATGTTGTTGGCATCTATAGTTTAGGCGATGTAGGAAGAACAAGAGATTATTCTTACGGGCATTGTTATGCTTTGACCGATTCGGGAGAACTGTATCGTTGGGGGGGAAATATTTTGGTACCTGAGAAAGTTACAATATTCCCTAAGGTTAAAGAGGTAAGATACCTGGCTTATCATTTATTAGTTAAATGTGAATCAGGTGAATCGTATATCATGGCATCTCGTTTCAATAAAGATCACGATGATAGTGTTTATTCATATAATTCGTTACCTGACGATGCTTACTTGTATAGCGGCTTCTTTTATGGAGGTGGGTATTTAGTATATAGTAATAATAAGTTGTCATATATCAAGGTATCTAACGACCCTCAGACAGATTCATTTGATGAAATAAGAGCATTAGAAGATACAATAACGGATACGATACCCGTAGATATTTCTGAAGGAATCAAAAATGTTACCAGTTGTTCATATGATGGATTTGGTGGCAGTACGATCACAACAGATTCTGGAAACGTCATTGGACTAAAATTGGATGAAAGCAAAAAAGGGATTGTTGTTGAAAAGTTGGATAAAGAGAATGTAAAAAAAGCATCGATCAACTATACTACCTTTGTGCTTTTTGATTCAGGAAAATTGTCTGCAAGTGGAGATAACAAAGGTGGACAATTAGGAGATGGCACGCTTCTAGATTATGATGATGGCTATTTAGATATTGATGCAGCATCCTTTTCTGATTTTAACTATGTTAGTGGTGACATGTATTGTATAGCGTTGGATCAGGACTATAATGTTTGGGGATGGGGAAAAGGATTTGGCGTAAGACCTACGGTGATAATTGAAAATACGGAATTTGCACATAGCTAAATTTATATGAAAGCGTGAAACCTATTTCATCCTAAAACGTTAACCATGTAATGTTGAAAAATGCCCTGCCTATATACAAAATAGGCAGGGCATTAAATTTTAACTGCCGGAAAGCTCCGGCGGAAGGGCTCTTGTCTGGTCTCCCCCACGAAACCCTTCGCGGGGGAGGCGCAGTGGTGTCATTCCCACAGGAATGGGACAGGGCATT